>CACBBE010000053.1 GCA_902537395.1 uncultured Synechococcaceae cyanobacterium | reverse complement strand
CATCAGCATTAATTATTGAACTTCCAAGTAATCCAATGCTCAAATGTGTAAACATTAAAAAAATTTCAAAAATTGCAAAAAAGCTAAATATTCCGTTAATTGTTGACGATACAATAGGCTCGAATTTAAATATAAATTCCATAGAACATGCAGATATAGTTTTTACTTCACTTACAAAAATTTTTTCAGGTAGTGGTGATATTCTTGCCGGATCATTAATACTAAATCCAAAAAGCAAATGGATTGATCAGTTTAGAAATGCATTAAACGAGATTAATATTCCAATACTTTCCGATGGAGATATAGTTTATCTAGAGAAAGTTAGTAGAGATGTAAATCAAAGAGTTTTTGAACAAAATAAAGCATGTTTAGAATTAAAAAAAAGATTAGAGACTCATAGCGAGATTAAAAATATTTTCCATCCTGAAAATTGTCCAAATTTTAATTCTTTACTTACTTCTAATGGGGGATACGGCTGCTTATTATCGTTTGAATTAAATGGAGGATTGAACAAAGCTAAAAAATTTTATGATTCTCTAAAGGTATCTAAAGGACCTAGTTTAGGTACAAAATTTACTCTAGTTTGTCCTTATGTTTTACTAGCTCATTATGACGAGTTGGATTGGGCTGAAAGTTTTGGTATACCCTCGCACCTTATTAGAGTATCAGTTGGATTAGAAGACCAAGATCAATTATGGAAAACCTTTTCTGAAGCACTAAATAATTTCTAAATTCCTAGTATTTACCGTATAGAAACTTGTATACTCTTTTTCTGAATAATAGTTAGTATTAATATATATTTTCACAATATATAAATGGCAAAAATTTATGAGGACAACAGTTTTGCTATTGGAAACACTCCATTAGTAAAATTAAAATCAGTTACTAAAAACGCGAAAGCCACAGTACTTGCAAAAATTGAAGGTAGAAACCCCGCTTATAGTGTCAAATGTAGGATCGGCGCAAACATGATCTGGGATGCCGAGAAAAGTGGGAAACTTACAAAAGACAAAACTATTGTTGAGCCAACTTCTGGAAATACAGGAATTGCTCTAGCTTTTACTGCTTCAGCAAGAGGTTATAAACTTATCCTTACAATGCCAGAATCCATGTCAATTGAAAGAAGAAGGGTTATGGCAGTGTTGGGTGCTGAAATTGTTTTAACAGAGGCATCTAAAGGTATGCCTGGAGCAATAGCTAAGGCTAAAGAAATTGCAGAAACTAATCCTTCTCAATATTTCATGCCAGGTCAATTTGATAATCCAGCAAACCCTGAAATTCATTTCAAAACTACTGGACCAGAAATCTGGGATGATTGCGATGGTGAAATTGATGTCCTAGTTGCAGGGGTTGGAACTGGCGGCACAATTACAGGAGTTTCAAGATACATTAAGCAAGAGAAGGGCAAGAATATTACTTCTGTAGCTGTAGAACCATCACACAGTCCTGTTATTACACAGACAATGAATGGAGAAGAGGTTAAATCCGGACCACATAAAATCCAAGGAATTGGAGCAGGATTTATTCCTAAGAACCTTGACTTATCAATTGTTGATAAGGTCGAACAAGTAACAAATGACGAATCAATTGAGATGGCTCTTAGGTTAGCTAAAGAGGAAGGTCTATTAGTAGGAATATCTTGTGGGGCTGCTGCTGCTGCTGCTGTTAGATTGGCTGAACAAGATGAATATGCTGGGAAGACAATTGTAGTTGTTCTACCTGATTTAGCAGAGAGGTATTTATCATCAATTATGTTTACTGAAGTCCCAAGCGGAATCATTCAAGAACCAGTCAAAGCCTAAATCTATTTTTTCTCCAGTAGTGAATCTGGTGAAATATACATAGCATCGCCATAAGAGAAGAATCTAAATTTTTCTTTTATGGCTTTCTTATACAATTCTAATAATCTTTCTCTTCCAATCATTGCACTTACTAAAAGTAATAATGAACTTTTAGGGAGATGAAAATTAGTTAATAATCCATCAACTACCTTAAATTTATAACCTGGCTTAATTACTAAATCTACGTATTTAGCTATGGGAATAAAGTTATTAATTTCGTGAGAATAACAACTTTCAAGAGCTCTTACGCTAGTTGTACCAATAGCAATTATTTTTCTATCTGTTTTCTTTATTCTTTTTATTTCCTCCACTACTTCC
>CACBBE010000052.1 GCA_902537395.1 uncultured Synechococcaceae cyanobacterium | reverse complement strand
TTTTCTAATTCAACCTTTAACCTTGCTTTCATAACTTTAGTATTATTTACAATTACAAGATCCCCTTCTCTAAATTCATCTAAAAGATTCTTGGTAAATTTATTAGTTAAACAGTCTTCTTCTAAAAAACTATTTCTAACTATCATCAATCTTGATTCATGCCTAATTGCTGAAGGTTTACTAGCAATTAATGAAGGATCAAGTAAATAATCATAAGCCTCAAGCTTATAATCTCTTTCTTCATTATTAATTTGAGAAATCAATTAAATTTAGGAGACAAGAGTCTCTGGCTCATCTTCAATTAGGGAAGCCAAGTCTTTTAAGAATGAAGCTCCATCAGCTCCATAGATCACTCTATGATCAGCTGTTAGATTTACTTGCATTATTTTTTTAACAGCTATTGAACCATCACTATTAGCAACAACGGTTGGTTTCGATGATGCTATGGCTAAAATAGCACCGGTACCTGGAGGAAGAATTGCGTCAAATCTATCAACTCCAAACATCCCAAGGTTAGATAAAGTGAAGGTTCCCGTTGAATATTCATCAGGTTCTAATTGTTTTGATCTTGATCTTTTTACGAGATCTTTCCATTCCCTAGACAATTCAAATAAATCAGTATTGCATGGTTCTTTTAAAACTGGAGTTATTAGTCCACCATCTTCCATCGCAACAGCAACAGCAATATTTATATTTTCTGGATAAGAAATTCCATTCTCCGAAAAACATGAGTTAACTTGAGGATGTTTCTTTAGTGTCTTTGCAACTGCCTTTACTAGTAAAGCAGTCATAGTAACTCCGTTCTGTTTTACTTTTTTGTAGAAATTATCTAATTTATCTGTATTAATAGAGTAACCCACCCTAAAACATGGGACATCTAAACTAGATTCCATATTTTTATTTACAGCTTTTTGAAGAGTATTAAATTGAACTGTTTCTCCGGGATTACCAAAACTATTTCCTGAAGTTTCTGGTTTACTTTCAACTCCCAAATTTGCACCAGGTATACTTGCAGGAGAACCACCTTCTCCTATCCATGGTATAGAGACTGGTTGGCCATTAGCTTTTAAAATATCATCGGCTTGAATCCTTCCGTGAGGTCCGGATCCATGAACCTTTGCTAAATCAACGCCCATTTGAGAGGCAAGTTTTTTAGCTCTTGGAGATGCAATCACCCTCGAAGAAACATTACTCGTAGCAGCATTTATTTGACCACTATTAAAAGATGGGGCTGCCTTTTTACTCATTAATACGACTTCTTTTTCTTGTTTTTCAACAATTTCACTTTGAATAACAGGTTTTTCTTCAGTTTTATTGCTTACCAATTCAAGTTGATCCGAACTAGAAACTTCGGGTTGTTTTCCTTTATTTTGTTCTTGAACAGAAGCTATCTCATCCTCATTTTCTACAATAAGACCGATAGTCTCTCCTACTGGAGCAGTGCTGCCAGCAGGCATTAAAACAGCCGCAAGATATCCATCTTGAAAAGATTCAACATCCATATCTGCCTTGTCAGATTCAACAACCAAGACAGATTCGCCTCTTTCAACTTTATCTCCTGGATTTTTCAACCATTCCACAATCTTGCCCTCTGTCATAGTAGAACTCAAGGCAGGCATGAATATTTCGTGAGACATAAGAAAATTGTTATTGCATAAGTTTCAAGGGATTTCTACCAAACTTCCTAAAGTTTTTATGGTTAAGAACCCTTTAAACTCTTGTTTTAATTATACGAAATCATGTTCACAGTGGGAACTCTTAAAACTTAAGAAAGTAATAATTTAGATCGATTAGAATTTAAAACTTTTCGAAATTAAGATTTACTTATATTTATCAAAAATACTAAATCTTCTCTTTAATTATTATCTATAGATTGAATAACTCCATCCTTAACCGTAATCGATACTTGCATTTTTTCAATAAGATTGTCTCCCACAGTGACATCACAGAAACTATCAACTTGCCCTTGATCAACAATTTCGTCCATTTTTAATTCGCGAACTTGACTCTGTTGTTGAAGAAGATTTCTTTTTTGTTCTTCAATTTCATTTCGTTTTGCTGCGACTTGTTGTTGCACCTGAATAACCTGTTCTTGAACTCTTGGATCTAGGGGATTAACCGATTGGGATCTAATATTATTTACTATTTGCTGCCCCTCTTGCTCCAGTTGTGATAATTGCTGATCAATGTTTGAAATTGCTTTACTT
>CACBBE010000051.1 GCA_902537395.1 uncultured Synechococcaceae cyanobacterium | reverse complement strand
TACCTTATGGGTTTAGGAGTAAAAGAAGGAGGATTAAGTTCTTTAATTAGATCAACATATAAATTGCTGGGATTAAAAACTTATTTCACCACCGGAGAAAAAGAAACAAAAGCATGGACCATAAAAGATGGGATGACTGCACCACAAGCAGCAGGAGTCATCCATACTGATTTTGAAAAAGGATTTATTAGAGCTCAAACTATTTCATATCAAAATTTAATTGAATCTGGTTCAATTGCAAATGCAAAAACTAAAGGTTTATTAAGAAGTGAAGGTAAGGAATATGTTGTAAACGAAGGAGATGTAATGGAGTTCTTATTTAATGTTTAGTTAGTCTTTTAAGGCTTACTATTTTGTTTTTTGAATTTATATTCAAAAAATGAAATTAATAAAATTAAGATACATCCCAAGCAACTTCCTATTAACCCAAAAACTATGGTAGTAAAGCCATCGTCATGGCCATATTGTAATTGTGGTAAGTGAGGGGGTATTGGCATTATTTTTCAACAGAATTTTCAATATCTTCCAGTAAATGTTTAGTTGATCTACTAAAACCATTAGTTTTTAAATAGTTTTGAGCCTCTCTAAATTTTTCAGCTACTCTTTTTGCATAAGGAGTATTCATGGAATTTTGAGACATGTTGAAAATGCGACTCATTTTATAATCTGATTTAGGTAACCCCTTGATAAGTATTCAAAAATACAAGAATATAAAAATAGGATTTTTTACTTAATGAGATATTTATTGTGAAAAGTTCTTGATTCTCCAAAATAAAGTTTTTTTAAATTAGAAAAATTGACAATGATAAATATATTCTTAATTCTTTTTTTTGTAATTTTATTTTTATTACTTTTTTATTCAAAACGAAAAAATAAGTCAGCAAAAAAAACAACAATTATTCCAACTTATGTACCTTTCTTAAAAGAACAAGAATTTAATCCTGACATAAGTACTGATAATTGGGATTTACACAAACTTAGATTAGATAAATTTAAAAGATCACAATATAAGGGATTAACTTTCTTCGTAAGTTCAGAAAATAAAATTTACTATCTTTCTGAAGAAGGGGATAAGGTTTATTGCTAACATGTGAAATTAATTTTATAAATAAGAAAAGCCGATAGAAATTAATAATATTAATGAAGTATTTTTTTTTATTATCAGAAAAGTTTTACAGCTTTATCGAATGGGAGTGGAATACATTAAAAAACCTAAGAAGAACAAAAAGAAAGAATTTTTTTCTAAGAGGATTATTTGCGTTATTTAGTTTATTCTCTATTCTTTTTTTAATATTTTCTCCTCCTATCGCTTTTGGATTGTTATTTGGCGAGGGATTGAAATTTAGTGCTTTTTTTATTTGGGTATGGATATTAAATTTGAAGTTTTTTTGAAAATGTATAATTTATTTTTCTAGATTATTTTAAATTAAGAATATAAAAAATTTATCTTATGCCAAAAATATTCAAACAAAATAAGTTCGCTTTGTTGGGAGCAAATATATTAATAATTTTACTCTGGGTAACTATATCTTCCTTTTTGATAAATTTATTTCAAAGTGAAAATGCCCCATTTTATATATATAAGATCTCTTTTTTAATCAGATTCCTCCCTCCTATTTGGGTTACATGGTTCCTATGGATAAAAAGAGGTGGTTTAAAAAGATAAGTATTAAAAGCATTTTTACGCATTTACTATAAAAACAAATCAGTTAAAATCTGAGAGCTTACTTGTAATTTTCATGTAAGAATTAGGTAGTTCAGAGATTGTTTTTATCTAAGAAACAATCTCTTTTTTTCAATAATTTTTTCTCATAGAAAAGTGCTTGTCAGTATCCCTATTGACAAACACTCATTACGATAAATTTTTTAAAAATTAAACAGGTAATCTATTATCAATTTCCACCACTCCAGAATCCATAAGACGTCCGATTTTAATAACTAAAGTCATATCTAACCTTGAAAATTCAGATTGGTTGTTAGTTATCCAATCAAGTTCAGAAAGAGTTATGATTCCCAAAGTATTCACTTTAAGAAAGAGTAAGCCTATATTCATTTTAAAAAATTCCTGGAATTATCCAGCCGAATAAGCCATAATTAACAACTAATGCAAGTAAGCCCATCATTGCCATTCTTCCATTAGTTCTCTCGGCGTTTTGCCAATAAGTTGGTTTTGAATTTTCCATTTTTTCTGAGTTAAAGGTTTATTAAAAAGTGTGTTTAAACGAAACCAGGAATTATTTGACCTGTTGTTAGATATGCTCCAACAGCAGCAATTAGTCCTAGCAT
The DNA here is from genome assembly GCA_902537395.1 of uncultured Synechococcaceae cyanobacterium. GTDB lineage: Bacteria > Cyanobacteriota > Cyanobacteriia > PCC-6307 > Cyanobiaceae > Prochlorococcus_A. The sequence continues at coordinate 41 of CACBBE010000051.1, read as the reverse complement.
TGCGAATCTTCCGTTAAGAGTTTCAGCAACAACTTTTTCTT
>CACBBE010000050.1 GCA_902537395.1 uncultured Synechococcaceae cyanobacterium | reverse complement strand
CATATTTTAATTTTTTTATTCTTAATATTTGCTTGTATATTTCTTTTCCACATCCATGGTTTAATTCTTTTTAAGGTAGTACCTCTAAGATTTTCTCGCCACGTTTTATCGTCCCAATTCAGGGACTCAATACTAAGATTTTTAATCCATTCTTTCGGTGTGGTTTCATGATTATTGTTGTATGGCACTGATTTATTCCATGGACAAACATCTTGACAAATATCACACCCTGCAACCCATCCACCTAAATTTTTTTCTATTTTCTTTGGAATAGTTTTATCTCTGCTCTCTATTGTGTGATATGCAATGCATAAATCTGATTGTATTACAAATGGTTCTACAATTGCCTTTGTGGGACAATGTTTAATACAAATATCACATTTTCCACAAAGTGATTGATGAGGTTTATCTGCCATTAAATCTTTTGTGAGAATCATAAAACCCAAAGTAAACCAAGAACCATTTTTTTTGCTGATTAAATTACTATTTTTACCTATCCAACCAATCCCTGCTTCCTCTGCCCATGCTTTTTCAAGAAGAGGAGAGGTATCAACACATATTTTCCATTTGCAATCAGGGATTTCTATGTCGATCCATTTACCAATATTTTTTAATTTTTTGTGAATTACTTTATGATAATCCTCACCTTGGCCAAATTTAGCTACCTTGAAGAAATTGCTGTTGTTATTTTGTGAATTAATATAAGTAAATCCAACGCTTAAAACACTTTTTGCATCTTCAAAAAGTGAGCCTATATTTTTTCTTTTTTCTGCTTCCATCCATTTCATTTCAGCATGATAATTATTTGATAACCATCTTTCTAATGCATTAGTTCTTAATTTTACGCGCGAACTACCTGGGATAGAAGCTATTCCGGCAACTGTAAAACCCTCAAAAATAGCTCTTTCTTTTAGTTTTCTGCTTATTTCTTTTTTGTCTTGAATCGTATCAATCATTTCTTTTTCTTTATAGCATTTCTTTTAAAAGTTATGTTTGGGAGAAAAAACTTATAAATAAAATAGATATATTTAAGAAAAATATATCCTAACTTAGTAAAAACAGTTAAATTATTAGTAAAGTTAATATAGTTAAAACGTTATTTTGGTTGAATCTAATCAAAATCAAGATTCTAATTTAGGATCTAGGCTTCAACAAGATCTTAAAAATGATCTTATTGCTGGGTTGTTAGTTGTAATACCCCTAGCAACAACAATCTGGCTGTCATCATTAGTTAGTAAATTTGTTTTAACTTTAGTTACTTCAGTTCCAAAGCAACTAAATCCTTTTATTAATTTAAATCCTCTATTACAAGATTTAATTAATCTCACCTTAGGTTTAACTGTTCCTTTATTAGCCATTTTGCTTATAGGTTTAATGGCGAGAAATTTTGTAGGCAGATGGTTATTAGAATTTGGAGAAGGTACTTTATCAAAAATCCCAGTAGCGGGAGGGGTTTATAAAACTCTTAAACAATTGCTAGAAACTTTCTTAAGTAATAAATCCAATAGATTTAGACGAGTTGTTTTAGTTGAATATCCTCGTGAGGGACTATATAGCGTAGGCTTTGTAACTGGAGACGTAGGACCTTCTTTACAGCCAGATTTGGAAGAAAAGTTACTTAGTGTTTTCATTCCTACAGCACCAAACCCAACTACTGGCTGGTATACACTCGTTCCTGAGGCTTCTGTTAAGGATTTGGATATTTCTGTTGAAGATGCTTTTAGAACAATAATTTCTGCTGGAATTGTTAATCCAGATGAGAAAAATAACACCACAAATCCAACATTTTCAAAATTGTTTTCTCAATTACGAGCTTCCACTAATACTTCTTCTTAATTGATGCTTAATAGATCTCTTTCTAGAGAATTATCTTTAATTTCTCTTGGCCTCATAAAAGATAAAGGTGATTTTAAATTAAATAAATTTCAGATAGAAGAAATTTTTGAATCTGCGCTGGATTCTCTTATAAACCATTGCAGAGAGGAATTAGATAATTGCGAGTCAGAGTTAGAAAATGTTTCACAAAAAATATTAGATAGTGAATTGCAAGAAGGTGTTGCTTCCTCTTATTCAAATGTTCGAGACGAGTTAAAAAAAGCTCTGACAAAAATTGAATCCGTAATGAATACACTCTCTGTCACTCTAGACTTTCCAAAATTAATTGTTTCTAGCGGTCAAATAGATATTAGAGAGGATGTAAATCAAAGGATTTGTAATATAATCAACAATCTAAAAAGTATTGATTCTGATATTGATCAAGTAATGGATGGCTGGAGATTAAAAAGATTACCAAGAATTGATAGGGACATTCTGCGTTTAGCTTACGTTGATATCAATTTTTTGAATACACCTGTAGCTGTAGCTTGTGATGAGGCTGTAAATTTAGCTAATAAATATAGCGATTTGCAAGGAAGAAAATTTATTAATGGAGTTTTAAGGAGATTACAAACGATTTAATTGTCATAATTATTTGATATAAATAAATAGTGTTTAGAAAAATTTTAATTAAGAACTATAGATAATAATGACTAATA
>CACBBE010000049.1 GCA_902537395.1 uncultured Synechococcaceae cyanobacterium | reverse complement strand
ATCTAGTAATGGTAGCAAAAGAGGAAAAGATCTTGAATCTCTATATTCACAAAATATTCTTAATCCCTGTATTCTCTCTTCTCTATTACCTTTTAGCATTTTTAATGCTTCATTGCACTCCTGTGTTATGTTTAAACCTTTTGGAAAAGAATCTTCATCAATTTGTTCTAAAGGATCTATTTCAATTTCTAAGGCCAATTCTCTCGCTAAAACATCTGGATCAACAGCGATATCAACCAAGCTTTCTTTATTAGGATCCCTATTTTTTGTCATCTTAAAAAACTAAAAATATTAATTTATAGGGGCAGGAGACATCATATCTCCTGGCAACCAAATTCTTGCACTAACAGCAAAAAAAGCAATCCCAAAGAGTGAGACTATAGCGAAAGGTAAAATTTTTGTTTTAATAAAACCCAAAGATTTAAAATTATTTAACACAATAATAACCTGTTTAAGAGACTTTTAAAAAATTTTTATTAGATAATATTATTTATTTTTTGCATTTTGTCTTAGCTGACCACATGCAGCATTTTTATCTAGACCTCTGCTTTTTCGAATGCTCACAGCGATGCCATTTTTTACAAGTCTAGATTGAAATAATTGGAGATCTTTTAAACAGGTTCGCTGAAATTCAACCTCGTCAATTTGGTTATACTGTATTAAATTTACGTGACATTGAAAACCTCTCAGCAAATTACTCAACTCATAAGCATGTTCTAATTTGTCATTTACCCCACTAAGCATTAGATATTCAAAACTTATTCTCCGACCAGTTTCTCTTACGAATCTCTTGCAATCTTCGATTATATTTTTGATTTCATAGCTTTTTGCACTAGGTATTATCGTCTCTCTTGTTTTTTGATTTGAAGCATGTAGGCTAATGGCTAATGTAAATTGACAATTACCCAAAATTTGAAAAGACTTTGCTGATAATTTACTTATCATTTTTGGAACAGCCACTGTGCTTACGGTTATCTTTCTCTGACTGATCTGGAAATCATTATTTATAGATCTAATTGACAAAAGTAAGTCATCAATATTCAATAAGGGCTCGCCCATACCCATGAAAACAATATTAGTCACTTTTCTATTCATTTCATTTTCGATAAATAAAATTTGATCTAAAATTTCACTTGCTTTTAAAGATCTCTTCAAACCTTCCTTGCCAGTTGCGCAAAATTTGCAGTCCATTGGGCAACCAACTTGACTAGAGAGACAAGCGGTTAATCTTTTTTCAGTTGGTATACCAACGCACTCAATACTTTCATTATCGTCTGTAGAAAGTAATAGCTTCAAAGTACCATCATTAGCTAAGTTTCTTTCTTTAATAATCAGCTCACTTACCTTAAAACCATCATCCTTCAACTTCTTTCTAAAATCTAAAGGCAAAACTTCTATTTGATCAATATTTTTGTTCTTATTTCTATAGTTATAAATCCAACTATAGATTTGGCGACCCCTAAAAGCAGCCTGCCCATAATCTATAGCTATTTTTTCTAAATCCTTAATACTACTTCCAAGAAGATTTTTCAAATTTTGTAGTCTTTATTTAAAAACTATTTTTACCATAACAGCAAACCATGTTTTAGAAAGAATTCTGTAAGAATAAGCGCAATAAAACCTATCATGGCCATTCTTCCATTAAGTCTTTCATTATAAAAATGGAAACCATATCGGGGTAATTTTCTTTTAGGTACAATCTCTGGCTTAATCATCACTTACAAATTAAAAAACTATTCTAGCCACTAAAAATAATAATAGATTATATTTATTCATCAGACAGAAGGCCCTCCTCCTGCAATCCCTCCAATGCGGCAGGATCTGGTAATTGATCTTCAGAAAATTGATTTTCAGCATTAGGTCTCGCAAAGGCTGCGAAATTACTCGAAGAGGGATCGATTCCATGTCGATTTCTCGTTGTCTCCAAATCTTCATCACTAGGATCATCAAGTATTGCAGTAGAGTTTACGGCAGGTGATTGTGGCATATCAACTGTATAATCCGGCCTTAAGTTCTGTGCTCTTCGGTAACCACCAGATTCTTCTGCAAGAATATCCGGATGAGGACCAGCTTCTGAGGATAATTCCTCCACAAAACCGCTGAAACCTGTACCTGCAGGTATTAGTCTACCGATGATAACATTTTCTTTTAATCCTCTTAACCAATCAGATTTACCTTCAATCGCAGCTTCTGTAAGAACCCTTGTTGTTTCTTGGAACGATGCTGCTGAAATAAAGCTATCTGTATTGAGAGAGGCTTTAGTAATGCCCAACAAAACAGGAGTAAATTCTGCTGGAGCTCCTCCTGTAATTGCCATTGCTTGGTTTGTATCTTCCACTTGCCTCAACTCTATGAGTTCACCAGGCAAAAGAGTGGTATCCCCAGCATCTTCTATACGGACCTTACTTGTCATCTGTCTAACAATAACTTCAATATGCTTATCATCGATTGCTACACCCTGCGACTTATAAACATTTTGTACCTCACTAACCATACTTCTTTGTAGTTTTGATATAGATTCTCGAGCTGCATCTATAAGAGGTTTTTGATCTTTTAAATCATTGAAATAGCAATCTAATAGTTCATGTGGATTAATTGGACCATCAGTTAAAGATTCTCCACCTTCAACTTGTTGTCCATCACTAACCATTATATTTTTTCCAATTAATAGTTGATATTCATTAACTAAATCATCTTTTTCAATAACTGATAAAGA
>CACBBE010000048.1 GCA_902537395.1 uncultured Synechococcaceae cyanobacterium | reverse complement strand
CATGCACTAATTTTCTGTAATGAGACCTTGATGTTTCCGCCAACCTAGACATTAATTGATTCCATTCTGGAGTAGCGTCAAGTCTATTATTGACCAAACTATTTTGTATTACCGCTGTAGTAACAGTCTCAAGATTGTACAAAGCCAGTTCAGGAAGACTATATTTAGAAGCTAAAACTTCACCTTGTTCTGTTATTTTTATTCGCCCTTTTAAAGTGCCGCTTGGTTGAGCCAATATTGCCTGATAGGCTGGTCCTCCTCCTCTCCCTACAGAACCACCTCTTCCATGAAAAAGTCTTAGCAATATGTTATTTCTACTTGAGAGATTTTGAAGAGCTATTTGGGCTCTATGAATTTCCCAATTACTAGAAACAAACCCCGAATCTTTATTGCTATCAGAATATCCAAGCATTAATTCTTGGAGAGGTTTAAAAGATTCTCCTACTTTTGGCAATAACGATTTATAGAAATCTAATTTAAACAACTTTTCCATTACTTCTGGTGCTCTTTTAAGGTCTTCCACAGTTTCAAAAAGAGGAACAACTAATAATTTTGACTTTTGTGAATTTTGATCAAGAAGTCCCATTTCTTTTGCCAGTAATAGAACTTCGAGCAAATCAGATGCACTATGACTCATTGAAATTACATAAGAATGGCAAATGCGACTTCCAAATTCTTGTTGTAATCTCTTAACCATTTTAAAAACTGAAAAGGTTTCTTCTGTAGTTTTTGTCCAGTTAACGTCAGATGGAATTAAAGGCCTTTTTGTATTTAATTCATCTATAAGCCATTTAATTCTCTCTTCCTCAGACATTTGGTCATATTGAACAGATAAATCAAGATGATTTGTAAGCTCTTGTATAGCGTCACTATGCCTAGTACTCTCTTGACGAATATCTAAACTTGCTAAAGAAAATCCAAAAATATGAACTTGAGTAAGTAAGGTGTTTACAGATTCACAAGTTAAATCTGTACTTATCAAGCTATTTTTAATTAGTTCGAGATCATAAGTAAATTCGTTTACTGACTTGTAATATAAGTTTTCAACTTTATCTAGATTTTTGTTATCTATTCCTCCCTCTAGGGCAAATTTCCACCCACTATCAGCTAGTAAATTATTTCTTTCTTGTGTTAATCTTAATTTTTCTAATATATAACTTAATTTCAATCTGTAAGGTTCTGATCTATACCTTGTAGCTCTAGCTTCATATATTTCGGGGAACTTAACCCTATCAGTTTCGAGTGACTCTAATAGAGAGGAGCTGACTTGACTCCATTGCATCGAGACACTTAATTGATCTCTAAGATTAGACGTCGCAGTAATATATCTTTCCAACATCAACTGTCTTTGGTAGCAAGCAGTTCTCCATGTTATCTCAGAAGTCACCGATGGATTACCGTCCCTATCAGAACCTACCCATGAACCGAAATTACAAAAAGATTCAGAGGGCATCTGAACATCTGGATAATTTTCGGTAAGTGCTTCTGCGATTCTACCGCGCAATTGAGGCATCGCATTAAATAAAACTTGCTGAAAATAATGTAAGGCATAATCAACCTCGTCTAAAACTGAAGGTTTAAATTGATGCAATTCATCTGTTCTCCACCAAAGTCTTACTTCCTCTTTTAATTGGTTTTTTAAAGAATTTTTTTCTTCTTTTGTTAGAAATTGCTCAATCTGTATTTTTTTTAATAAATTTGCTACTCTTGTTTGCTTATGTCTAATCGTATGTCTTACGATCTCGGTCGGATGTGCAGTAAAAACTAAACGAATATCCATTTCCTGCAATAACTCCTCTAATTTTCCTGGTGGTACATTTAATTTCCTCAGTCTGTAAAATAATTCTCTAAAAGTTACTGGAGCATTTTGCCTAGCCAATGCTGGAGCAAAAGGATCAAGATTGTCGGGCGATTTTTGAACATCCTTATTGGTAAAGCTTTGAATATATCTATCTTCCTCAACTCTTTGTTCCAATATATTCACGAGTTGAAAATACAATGAAAACGCTCTTGCTGCCGCTATGGATTCTGCTAAATCCATAGAATTTACAATATCAACTATTTCATTTTTAAAAGTTTTTGAACTATCGCCATCAATTTGTTTTGAATAACTTAATTCTTTAAGTTGTATCAATCTCTCTGCTTGATCATCTGGGCATTCTTCTCTGAGCACAGATTCCCAGAGATCTTCAATGAGAAGACGATTTTTATCAAGTGGATCATGATTACTTATCAAATCCACATTATTATTTTTTATCTGTCGAATAGATTCCATATAATCATTATGTCACAAGTAAAAATATTCAGATCAAAGTTTAATTAAATAATCAAACATTCTTGGCCTCACTCCTAATCATATCTTCGATAGAAATTTTCATTATCTGCTCAATAGAAAGACCTTTTTCATATTGATTTATCCATTTCATAGATTGATTGCCTTCTTCAAGCACTTTATAAATAGGATCTAAAAGATGTTTCATACCAAAATCTTCTGCTGTGGATGACAAATCTGATAATAAGTTTTGAATCCATTCTCTACAAATAACTTTTTTGCCATCTTGCCAGCGAATAAGCTCTGAATTCAGACTGTCTTTAGCAGCATTCATTTCATTTTGATCACATACTTCTGACAACTCATCCATAGAAAAAATACTAGCATTCATAGGATCTAAGGTATGTATATTTTCAAAAAGATTTAAAATCCTTAGTTCTATCATGGCCGTTATCCCTAAAAGTAGATTAATATCGTGAACAAAATCACAAATTCTTAATTCCAAACGATCAAGAATTAAAGGTCTTTGGGGACCATTTGGTCGGATTGACGACCAAAAATGCCTAATATTTTGCATTTTTTTACTAGATATATTTTCCTCTATCCAGTCGATATAAG
>CACBBE010000047.1 GCA_902537395.1 uncultured Synechococcaceae cyanobacterium | reverse complement strand
CTATCTTATTTTTTTCCTTTAGGTTATCTTTTTGTTCAAGAATTTCCTCCGTATCTGAAAGACCTAGAGTTCTTCCAAGAAAAATAAATATGCTCCCCAATATTGAAGACGATAAAAGACCCATTGTTGCCATAGCCAAACCAAGATCTAAACCATTTGGAAAACCAAGTTTATTAAAACTTTCTCCGATTATTGATGCGGCTCCATGACCACCCTCAAAACCGACCTCTATTAAACATCCCATTAGAGGATTTGCATCCATAGATGGCGGCAAAAAATATTTAACAACTAGACCGCCAATGAAAAATTGTCCGAAACCTAGAGAAAGAGCTAGTAGAAATTGATTAAAGATTGGTTTAACTAAACCATTTATATTGGGGATAGGTCTTCCCATCATTAAAGTTGCGAAGACTAAAGATAAAAGAGGAGTAGGAAATTTACTCCAAACATTGATTGTTTCTTTTGGCAAAAAGTGTATCGCTCCAAATGGACCTATAGATATACCTAAAATTCCTGATATAACTGCTATGGGCAATCCAAATCTCTCAAGTTGAACAGCTAGTTTAAATTTTCTCCCAAAAATCAATAGAAAAAATATAAATAATAATCCAAAAAAACTTAATAATAGAGAATTTGAAAAAATATCTTTATTCTGAAGAGAAAAAAAATCCAATGATTTCTAAACGTATAATTATCAATCTAAATTAATAAACAAAATTTTTCAAATAAAAAAGGCTCCAATAAGAGGAGCCTTTTAATATTAGTAATGAAATTAGATTATTAATCCTTAAGAGTAACTGTTGCACTATCAATATTACTGATAGCATTTGTAACTCTCTTGAAATCAAATCCTAGTGCTCTTAAAGCATGCCACAGATGACCCTGAATAAAGAAGAATCCAAAATAGTAATGAACATTTGCTAACCAAGCTCTTGAAGTATAAACACCATCTGGAAGGTCAATAGTATCAACCCAATAAGGAGATATACTGAATTTCAATTCAAGTGGTTCTCCAAAGAACTCAACTGGATAAACAGTTGTATTAGATGCACTCCAGAATGCAGCAATAATAGCCATCCAGCCTATACCAGCTAGTGACCATGAAAGAACTGCTTCTGCAGATAAAAGACCTTTACCTTTGAATTTAGTAAATTCACCAACCTGTTTTGTAGCTATGTGCCACGCTCCCCCAGTAATCAAGACAAATGCTAAGAAGGCATGACCTCCCATGACATCCTCAAGACTATCTATTAGAAGGAAGTCTGTTTGATGATTCCAAATTTTAGCTAAATTCAAATCATACTCAACAGGTCTAACTGCACCAATAGCTGGATCATAGACACCGTGAACTCTAGCCCATTCAACAAGAAGAATTACTGCAAAACCAAGAATGATTAAATGATGACCAAGGATAAAAGTCAATTTATCTGGATTATCCCATTCAATATTGAATTTTCTAGCCTTCGCAACTTCAGATTCTTCTAAGTTTCCAGGTAATAGTAAAGAGTGGAGTAGTCCTCCAGCAGCAAGTACCATAGAGGAAACTAAATGAACAATTGCTATAGCCAGTACTGGCTTAGTATCTCCCATTAAAACACCATCAGCATCAAACCCTATACCAAGGGTTGCTAAATGAGGAAGAGCAATAAGAGGTTGTTGACCCATTGGGACACTTGGGTCAAATCTTGATAGTTCGAAAAGAGTGAAAGCACCAGCCCAGAAAACAATTAATCCTGCATGAGCGACATGAGCAGCAATAAATTTTCCTGAGCGATTTGCTACACCTGAATTACCAGCCCACCATCCATAGGTGGTGTCTGGATTACCATAGGTTTGCATTTAGGAAATGATTAGCTTAAACGTTTTGAGAATACTTTATATTTAATCAAACGGTTGAATTCATAACAAAATTGTAAAGGTTGTTAATTCCAAGTATGTATCCCTATACATTAAGACGAGTAAGGGGTTGAGCATCAAAACTTAGTAACTGCAATGGAATTTAATAAAATTTCTTAGGAAAAATAAAAAATTTTGAGAAAATTAAAAAATACCTTTTGGATAGATCTTTTTTTGCTGACATAATTTACTTTTGCATCATAAAACTGCATGAAGTCTTGTTTTATAAGAAATAATTTACTAAGACTTAGGATAAGGTTCCAATAGTTTATTTATGACAGCTTCCCAAAAGATATCTGGTAGTGTCTCATTGGAGATGAAATCAGAAATCCATTACAAGCAAGTTGCTAAAATTTATCGCAAATCAAAGCAGTATATTCACATGATTGATCTATATCCAATCTTACAAAGCACATTAATAGATTGTAAAGACGAAAATTTGGTTAAATAAATTTTAAATTTCTAAAAGCCCAAGAGACTTTATTTTATGCAGCCAATCCATAATTCATAACTGATTTCTTAATAATCCCTTTGCAAAATTGAGCATTATAAATAGGTTCAGGATTCCAAGGTTTATCTTGACCATATGGAGAACTTTTCCAATGAACTCCTGGTTTAAATAAACCATTTTCTCTAAATTCAGAGAGAATTACCTCAGATATTCCTAATTCTGCTGAGGCATGAGCTGAGTCCAGCCAAATATTTTCCTCCATAATTTTTCCAATATTTGATATACCTTGATAGCGCTTATTAGAAGTTTTTGGAAGGTTAAATCTCTTAAAAGATAAATATATTGTAGTAATTTTATTTTTATTATAGATTCTTAAAAAATTTTCAAATTCTAGGAGATATAAAAGGGAGAACATTTACTTAAAAATATTTTATTATTTTCGCTTACGGCTTTTGGTTTCGATTTATTATTTAAGTATTCCTTTGATACAGAGTTTTTTTTCGCGAGATTTAACCAACCTTCTTTCCATATTTCCTTATTCGATAACTCTTCCTCAGAAACCTCCAAATTAATATCAACATCTAATACGGAAACTAGCAAAAAAGTAATTTCGTCT
>CACBBE010000046.1 GCA_902537395.1 uncultured Synechococcaceae cyanobacterium | reverse complement strand
TTTCTTTTTTATTTCATCAATTTTTAGACCAGACCATTCACTAAGATCTACCTCTAGCAAATTATCATCGAATACAATGTTTTGTTCTTTATTGAAGGTCTTTTTAATTGTTTTAGCAGTTTCTGCCGCCCTTATAAGTGGGGAGGAATAGATTTTATCGAAGTTTATTTTCGATAATGCTTTTCCTGCTTTTCGGGCTTGTTCGTATCCTTCACCAGTTAATAATGAATCATCTGTTCTTCCTTGAATTAATCCTTTTTCATTGAAACTGCTTAGTCCATGCCTAACTAAGACTAATCGTATAGCCATTATATAAATTTGAAAATTAAGATAATTTAATCATCTCATGGCGTGATTAAAATAGATATATAAATATGTGGAATATCAATGATAACTAAGTATAGTTTTCATCAATATAATAAATTATGATCTTTAAAAATATTTCTAAGTCAAAACTCATTTTAGCTTTTATTTCAGTTGTCATAACTTTTTTTGTATGGCAGCAAGGTTTAAGAGATAGTTTAAATAGACCATCTGTTTCATTTGATATAAGTCAAAAAGAGCAAGAAATAGCTGAATTATCGGTCCAATCAATACCTGTAAACCTTAAAAATTTTTTTATCATTAATGATCCGGTTTATCAAATAAATAAATCACTCTCTGAGGTCTCATTTGAAGATCTCACAGAAAGAAATAAATTAATTCGAATAATTTCTTCAGAATCAAATGATCCTATAATTTATAAAAATATATCCAAAGATTTTAAAAATAAAAACTTTACATTTCTGATTGATGAGATAGAAAAAAAATCTAATAATTATTCATATAAACCAAATTCTGATAAATTTGATTTATTTAAAGGTGATAGATTTTTATATCACCTTTTAAGCAGGAAATTTGATTTTGATGATAGTTCATTAATAACAAAATCATTTTCAAGCAAAATGTTTTTAAAAATATTAGCCATAAGACTAATTCCACTTTTAACAATAATTATGGGCTCTATTCTGGCTTTAAAAACATTATGGACCACCATATCTTTGAAAAAGTTTGGATGGCAAGAAATTAAATCCTTAGATTTAGAATTAATAGATATGGTCTTATTAATTGCAGGAGGATTTGTTGTCTTAGGAGAAGTGGTATCACCGTTGTTTTCTATCAGTTTGGTTGAACTTTTTTCTAAAAATATCTCTAATGAATTATCTCAATCTCTTAAAATATTCTTTGGATATCTTTTTATGGCTATTCCACCATTAGGGATTGTTTATTATCAAATTAAATCTTTAAATGGTGAATTTACTTTTAAAAAGGATTATTTACAGTTCAATATCTTGCCAATAAAAAATGCAATTATTCCGGGGATTAAAGGTTGGTTAACAATTGTTCCTTTTGTTTTATTGATTTCTCTAATCATGAATAGTCTTATCGATAATCAGAATGGTAGTAACCCTTTGCTGGAAATTGTTCTCAATAATAATAATTACTTATCATTTTTTCTATTATTTGTAACGACAACTATATTAGCTCCTCTATTTGAGGAGATTATATTTCGCGGTATTTTACTACCAACTCTTTCAAGAAATTTTGGAGTTATTTCGGGTATCATAGTTTCAGCTTTTATTTTTGCATTAGCCCATTTAAGTTTGGGAGAAATGCCGCCATTATTTGTTCTAGGAATTGGATTGGGAATCACAAGAATTGCTTCAGGAAGTTTGTTTTCTTCAGTGATTATGCATTCTTTATGGAATGGATTGACCTTCTTAAATTTGTTCTTATTGAGGACATAAAGAATTAAATTTTTTACTTGCGAATAAAACAAAAAGATGTTTATTTAATTAATAATACTCCTTTCATTTTAAAAATAAATCATTGATGAAACCTTATGGAAACCAACTTAATTTAAAAAAAAAAGTTCCATATGAAGGTAAAAAAGATTCTGAAAAAATATCAATAATTAATATCAAATTTGTACATCAAATTTTCGACACAATTAATATCTCTCTATTGGTATTAATTTTCACCTTATTTTTCTTATCTTTTGATAGTCAAAGGAAATGGTCAAATACATATAAAACCTTATCTAAAACAAGAGCTATCAATAATAATCTCATTGATTATATTTCTAAAATTGAGGAATTTTACATTAGTGAACTTGAGTCTCTCAATATATATAAAAAAACTAAACCTGAAGATTTAATTTTTCTAAATAAACTTATAGAAAAAAAAGAAAGTACATTTAAGAGAAATTTAAATACCTTCATTGAAGGTTTTAGTGATAGCAAATATCAAAGAGGATATTGATGAAAAAATACAAAAAGATTGTTCGTCTAATACCTCTTGATCAAAGAAGATTTAAACTTCTCTACATTTTTAGCTTACTATTAATTTTTTGTTTGTTTGGTAGGTTAGTTAAATTGCAAGTCTTTAACGCCTCTGATTTGCAAAGGAAAGCTAGATTAATACAATCTTCTAAAACTAACTCCTTAAAAAAAAGGAGATCAATCGTAGATAGAAATAATAGAGTAATTGCTTACGATAAACCGCTCTATAAATTATGGGCCCATCCAAAATATTTTAATTTTCCTGGTGATTCAATTAATAGAGTTCGCAGTATTGAAGAAGTTACAGAAAAATTGTCACCTATCTTGGGTATTAATGATGAAATACTATTGAGGAAATTTAATAATAAAATGAGTGGTATCAAGCTTTTGGATAAAATTGCGGAAGAAAAGGCAGAAAAGATTAAGAACCTTCAAATAAGCGGAATTGATTTGTTTAAATATTCGCAGAGATATTATCCACAAGGGGAACTTTATTCAAATCTTGTCGGTTTTGTTAATGATGAAAATGTAGCTTCAGCAGGTTTAGAACTTCATTTAGATAATCAAATTAAAGTTTTTAATAAAAGTAATTTAATAAAAAGAGGAGGAGATGGAACTCCTTTACCGGATAATTCAGCACCA
>CACBBE010000045.1 GCA_902537395.1 uncultured Synechococcaceae cyanobacterium | reverse complement strand
CTTTTATAAATGGAGGCAATACAAGAATAAAAATAGTAAATACTATTACTGATATAACAGTTAAGACAAGAAACAATGACAAATATCGGGGAATTTTCAAACCCTTTTGTATTTGATTACATAAATTACATACAATATTTGAAATTACTAAGGAACAAATTATCAAGAGGAGAAAATCTCTTAGAGTCCATATTATTAACAAAGTGATTAAAATTACTACTAACTTGAAATATGATGAACTACTCAATTTTCAAAACATTCTACTTCTTCTCAGAATATCCTAATCCATTTGATTTGGCATAACTATTTGCAAATCTCATAAATCTATCAAAGTCTGCTGTGTTCTTCCAAATATAAACTGCTTCTAAAAATATAGGTTCTCCATCAACAAACTTTACTTTAACTTCCCTTGTTAGTATTTCACCTTCTGAATCTATCATTCGCATACCTGTGATTTCACCGTCAGTAATTGAAGATAATGCCTGAGGTTTTTCGAACAAAAATAATGCTTGGCCGGTGGTGCCGTCCTTACTCCTAGTCAGTCTTATTTCAGGCACAACTGGTTCATCAGTTCCTTCATAAAATTGTATTTTTGCAGTCTTATTTGTTGTCATAATATTCGATTTATAATTTTCTATTTTAGGAAATATTTTTCACATTCGTTTGTAATTATTTCATAAAACATTATTTATTAAATCTACGATCCTTTCGTCATATTTTTTGTCAGTTAAATTTAATATCTTTATATTTTTTTTGCCAACCTTTTCATATTCATAACACTTATCGTAATAATCTAATACTGATCTGCAAACTACATCCCATTTCTCACTATTAATTGATTCAAGAGCTATTTTTGTTCTTTGCGGTCCTAATCTTTTTTTTATCCTTAATACAGCTTCTTGGAGTTCCTCTTTCTTAAAAACACTATAAGTATCTATCAATTCATCTAACCTGTTAGATTCGCTCCTTAAAATTTCAATTCTCCTAGAATTTTTCATCTGATTGAAGAATTCATGAGGGATTTTGCATTTACCTATATTTGCACTTTCAGCTTCTACAAAAATATTATTAGAAATTCTAAAAGTATTTAACTTATCTGCAATCGTATTTTCAAATTGTTCATTTGAAGGTTGTTCTTTCATACCTAAACCTCCAAATGTACTTCCTCTATGACAAGCAAATCCTTCAAGATCAATAGTTTGATATTTATATTTTTCTAGTAATGATAATAATCTTGTCTTCCCTGTTCCTGTCTTTCCTCCAATAACTATAATGTTCAACTTTTTCGAAAAACTATCTAATACCCATCTCCTATACATTTTGTATCCACCATTTAGTGTAACGAGATTTAATTTAAATTTTTCCAGTAACCAAGCAATACTTTGTGAACGCATACCTCCTCTAGAGCAATATATTCTAATAAACAATTCTTTATTATTTTTTTTAGTTATAGTTTCGTGAGAGTCAATACTCATGAATAAATTATCAAGAAGTAATTCCATTTTTTTTTCAAAAAATTTTAATCCCTCTATCACTGCTTTTTTTCTTCCTTCTTTTTTATAAATCGTGCCAATTATTGATCTCTCATCATTATCAAATAGTGGAATGTTAATAGAATTAGGCATGTGTCCTCTATAATATTCACCTGGGCTCCTAACATCTATAAGTGGACCTTTAAAACTTCTAAATTTCTCTAGTTCTTTTCTTTTGAAATACATTGATAGTTTTTATTTTTTGATTGATTTTTTAAAATGAATAACAAAGAACAAGATAACTATAATAATGCTACATTAGACCTGATAAAAAAATTTGTAGATTCCAATCAAAGAAAAAGAATTAATACATTATCTCAAATAGAATCTGAAGTCGAAAATATTTTTAATCTTGGCCCTTCACTTTTTGATATCTTTGATAATGAAGGAGATGACTGGGCTGCTGGTTGGATATTGCAAGTTTTAAAAAAATTTAAGCCTGAATTCTTTGAAAACTCTAAATTCAATAATTGGTTTAATACATATTCAGATATTGATATTAATTATAAGGATTTACAATTGATGTTGGTTGAGCAAAAATTTGAAGAGGCAGATAGATTAACAAGTTCTTACTTACGAAAATTAGCTGGAAAATTAGCTGAGAAACGTGGATATGTTTTCTACAGTGAAGTTAAGAATATGTCAGGTAATGATCTACAAACAATAGATAGATTATGGACTATTTATTCAACTGGTAGATTTGGATTCTCAATTCAAGCAAAGATATTAAAATCAGTAGGGAAAAAATATGAATTGATGTGGCCGAAAATAGGTTGGAAAAAAGAGGGCTTATGGACTAGATATCCTGGATCTTTTCGTTGGTCATTGGATGCTCCTGATGGACATATGCCTTTAATAAATCAACTAAGAGGAGTAAGACTTATGGACTCCATTCTAAAGCATCCTGCTATTGCAGAGAGACATAATAATATTCTTTAAATTGAGGTATTTAATAAGTTAAAATTAAAACAGTATCAAAATATTATTATGTCCTTACTTCGGGGCAAAAATATTTTAAAAAAATTTTTTAAAAGACCAAAGATTAACTGGTCAAACTACGAGTTCGAATCATCATTACAGTTAAATGAATTTGTCGATCAATTATTAGAACCTATCAAAAATTCTCAATCAAGCTATCTTATAAAACTTGGTTTACATGAAGCTTTAGTTAATGCAGTAAAACATGGAAATAAATTAGATCCTAAAAAAAATATTAGAGTAAGAAGAATAATCACTCCTAATTGGTGTGTTTGGCAAATTCAAGATCAAGGTAATGGTTTAGAAATAAAAAAAAGAGACTACAAACTACCAAAAAAACTGGGTAGTGTAAATGGCCGTGGCCTGTACATTATTAATGAATGTTTTGATGACATTAGATGGAGTAGTAAAGGTAATAGGCTTCAGTTGGCTTTAAAAAGATGATTTTTACTTGGGCAAGGCTGATCTACATTAATATCTTTTAACCATTTAATACTTTCTTCTAGATACTCAACAGATTGCTTCTCATTACAAGAAATAATTAAGTGGCATAATCCTGCAGAAATTAATTCAGCAGATCGTTTATATTTATTTCCTTTATCTTTATGCCATTTAGAATGATCTATTTTTAATTTGTCATTAAGACTTTGAACAAGCTGAATAGTATCTTTATCCCAATAGTTCATAGGAGTTTTTATTTACT
>CACBBE010000044.1 GCA_902537395.1 uncultured Synechococcaceae cyanobacterium | reverse complement strand
CTCTCTTTCAAAAACAGATGGATCACCCAAATGATATTTGTTTTTTAATAAATTAATGTTTTCACTCTTTGGTAATTTGGGATAATAAACACTATTCATGTCTATTAGAAAGATAACCTTATGTGGAATATGCCTTGAATTCTCAAGATCACTTACTAGGATCTTGTTAACTCGAGATTTGCTTTGATATTTAGCTTTATTTATACAAGAAATTAAAATTTCTCTAAAAACTTTTAACAAGATAAGATCATCAGGAATTAAAGGTATTGCGTTATTATCAAGAATTCTATTTATTTCACTTATTTCTAAATTGAAATTTCTATTAGAATCAGCAACACTTTTTAATATAAACTTTATCTTTTCAACCCAACTCGAGTAAGAAAAAGATCCCCTTATCAAATTAATATATTTTTTTAAATGAAGTAATATTTTAACCCATTTGTTCAAATCCAAACTTATATTTTTACAGCTAAATGGTTTCAAATTAAAAGTACTTAAATTTACTTCTTTGTCATAAATTAAGCCTAAAGTAATTCTATTTATACACCAATCTAGGGTATTTTTCTCTTCACCTAATCTTTCATTATCATCTAATCCCCAATGAAATCCCGCTTGGGTTAGTAAGAAAATAATTTCATCCTTCTCAGTAATATTAAAATCAAAAATGTTCTGAGTTACTTTTTTCGAAAGAATATAATCTATTTTTTCAAGTGTAATTTTTTCACTTGCTATTTCAGTGATGTCAATTAAAAATTCATAAATTCCTGAAGAGTCATGATTATACTCGTCAATAAAAAAATAAGGTATCTTTTCACCATTAATTAACTCATTATTAAAGATGTACCTTAGATAAGGTTTAATTAGATTAGTTTGTGGAGATACAACAGCAATATCACTATATTTAATATTCTCGCAAGAATTTATTATTTCTATAATTTTATTTCTTAAATATTCAAATTGACTATTCTGATTAAAATGCTCACAAAGTAATATTGAATCATCCCTTTCATTTACTGTAAAATCATTGATATTATTATCAATTAGTCTTTTTTGTATTTGATTAAGAAGAGGAATATCTTTCTGCTGATAAAAATTATTTGTTGGATCAATATAAATAAGATTATTTTTTAAATTTATACCTTCTGTATAAATATTTTCATCAATTAATTTCTGAAAGTTTGCTCCAAATTTACCAAATATTTTCTCTATGTTTGTATTATTTAAATTCAATTTACTTTCATTATCATCAAATTCCAACTCACCTTCAAGGAGATTTATTCTGTTCCATAAATCTTCTCCAGCAGATAATAAATATAAATTTACCTTAGTAAATTTTGAAAGTTCTGAATAAAAATTAATATGAAGTTTAGATAAGTTATTATCAGAAAAAATATAAATTTGATTTGGTACTTTAATTGGAAAGTTTTTAATTTTTCTTAAATTCTTTATTACTTGAATCATGTATAAACATGATGGCTTTTCAGATATCTTTTCCTCTAATAATTTATATAAAATAGGTTGCCAAAATTGCTCTGAATTTAAATTCTTAAATAGATTAGATGAATTAATTTCATATCTATTCCATTGGGCAATCATTTCAGGTCTAAAAATCAGATAATCAATAAAATTATTCGTGATTTTTTTTGTCAGATTATATATGTCTCCATCAATTGTCTTTTTATTATCCAAATATTTATTAATCCAATTTCTAAGCGGAAATGATTCTTTAAAGCTATTTAATTCTTCGAAGGAATCAATAATGGCCCATTTAATTGACTCAAAATTCCATGCGCTCATATCAATTGCAGGGAAAAAATTTGTTAATAAAGATTCGGTATATGTGGATATTGTCTTTAATTCATAAAGAGCACTTATTTTGTTTTTTATAGTTATTTGTTCACGTAACCAATTCCCCAAAAAATAATTGGGGACTACTATTTCTAATTTCTCATTTATAGAAGGAGGACATATTTTTAATTCCTCTGCTAACAGCTCACTAATTACTTCAATTTTATTTGACTTATAAAGATTGAGCAATTTACTGGATGGTTATATTACTCAACTTTAAATGGATCAGTTATTTCTGCATTAGGACATTCGAATTCCCCCACAGCAACAAACTCTAAACGCAGTTTTAAGAAAGTTATAAATTTTTTATCCGTCGATAAAATAGCCGCTGGAGGCGATGGAATCTTTGCTTTTAGATCAACAAATTGGGCAGTTTGCAAAAATGATGGATTTTTTAAAAGCCAAAAATCTATTTCTTTATTATTTTCCTTATAGTTCCTCATTCTCTCTTTCAAAATCTCCTCAATTGGTTCTTCAACAGTTAAAAACTTTTCACTTGCCGCGACGAAAAAATATTTTGTCATTTTGAAATTTAATTTGATGTAATAAGGGACTTCATTTCACGTACAGACTTTTCTAATCCTATCGCTAAAGCCCTTGCAACAATACTATGACCTATGTTTAGCTCGTTCATATTGTTAATTGATGCAATTTTTTTAACATTATTATAGTTAAGGCCATGACCAGCATTTACAACTAATCCAAGGTCATTTGCTAAATGTGTAGACTCTATAATCCTTTGGAGCTCTTTATATTGGTCAGATCCCGACAGTTCAGAATATTTTCCAGTATGTAATTCTATAAAATCAAAGCCTATTTCTTTGGAATAATTTATCTGTTCAACAAGAGGATCAATAAATGCACTTACTTCTATATTTGAATCCTTTAAATTCCTAACAGCCTTCTTAAGGTATTGCACATTACTTTTTAAATCCAACCCGCCTTCAGTAGTAACTTCCTCTCTTTTCTCGGGTACAAGCGTTACATAATCAGGAAGAATTTTTTTGGCAATTTCTAACATTTCTTCTGTAGCAGCCATCTCTAAATTGAGTTTTTGTATTTTATCTTTTGTTAGGTTGTCCATAATTTAATTTGGAGTTTCTGTTTTTAATGCCAGTGCATGAATAGCCTCTGAAGCTAATTCTTCCTTCAAAGCAGAATATACTAGCTGGTGTTGTTTTACTAATGATAATCCATTGAATTCAGATGCAATTACAGTTACTTGCAAATGATCATTTCCCTTAAGGTTTTCAACATAAACTTGGGAACTTGGAATTTTTTTAGTTATTAATTCAATAACTTCTGATTTAGTAATCATAGTAAATTTTAATTAACCTTTGAATTTTGTCTCAACAAATCCTAGTTGGATCAATCTTTCATAAGCTTCTTTACCTTCAGGACTATTCGGTGACATTATTCTAATTGTTTCAACAAGCAAGGGTACTGCAAC
>CACBBE010000043.1 GCA_902537395.1 uncultured Synechococcaceae cyanobacterium | reverse complement strand
GACTTAGTTAAATCTCAAGAAATTGATGGGATTATTATTGCTACTCCTCCTGAATCTAGATTTAAATTAGCAAAACAAGCTCTTGATAATAATAAAAATTTGCTATTAGAAAAACCTGTTTCAATATCGTCCTCTGAAATAGAAGAGCTTCAGAGGATATCTTTGATTAATAACTTAAGCGTATGTGTTGATTTTGAATATAGAGCAGTACCCCTTTTTCTTCAAACAAAAAAACTTATTGATGAAAATATTTTAGGAGAAATATATTTAGTCAAATTAGATTGGTTAATGGGTAGCAGATCCGACCCTAAAAGAGCTTGGAATTGGTATTCTTTGGAAGAAAAAGGTGGAGGAGTTATTGGCGCCTTAGGTACTCATGCATTCGACATGTTGAATTGGTTTTTTGGAGAATCAACAAATGTATCTGGCAAATTAGCAACATCAATCAAAAAAAGACCTTTAGTTTATTCATCTGATTTTAATGATGTTACTAGTGAGGATGTTTGTCTGGCTAATATAGAAATATCAAACTATAGCTCAAATCTTATTCCATGTCAGGTATCTTTATCATCGATTTCTAAAAACGGTAGAGGTTTTAGTTTAGAAATATATGGAAGCGAAGGTTCACTTATTCTTAAAAGCGAGAACCAAAAAGATTACGTCCATGGTTTTAATTTAAAATATTCAAACAATGAAAATAAAATACAAAATCTAACTGCAGATTCAAGATTTAATTTTGAAAAAACATGGACTGATGGAAGAATAGCTCCAGTTTTAAGAATTCAAAATCTATGGGCTGAGAGTATTTTTAATCAAACACCTATCATTCCAGGATTATGTGAGGGACTTGCGAGTCATAAAGTTTGCGAAGCCATAAGAGAATCTTCGAAAAGCGGATTAAGAATCAAAATTTAAAGCTATACATATATAAGTAGCAATTATCACCCGATAAAGTATTGTATGGATTTTATTTTTTTTTCATATTCTGGAAAAATTAATTGAACTAAATCGTCAAAGAATGGCTTTAAATTATTATAAAAATGAGCTTAAAGAGAATGCTCAATTACTTGCTTCTAAAGGGAAAGGGATATTAGCGGTAGATGAATCCACTAAAACAGTTGGTAAAAGACTCGCTGGAATTGGCGTTGAGAATACTGAAGACAATAGGAAGGCATATAGAGGAATGCTTTTTACTACAGAAGGTCTTGGGAAGTATATAAGTGGTGCAATCCTCTTCGAAGAAACTCTTTATCAGAATCACCAAGATGGTGAGTCAATGGTTAAAAAACTAAATGATTTAGGTATTATTCCAGGTATAAAGGTCGATAAAGGTCTAAATCCACTTCCTGGAGGAGGAGATGTAGAAACTTTTTGCTCTGGCCTAGATGGATTAGTTGAAAGAGCAGCAAAATATTATGAACAAGGTGCAAGATTTGCAAAATGGAGAGCAGTTCTGCAAATTACAAATGATGGTTGTCCTTCAAAACTATCAATTCAAGAGAATGCCTGGGGATTAGCAAGGTATGCAAGATCCGTTCAAGAATCTGGTTTAGTACCAATTATTGAACCTGAAATCTTAATGGATGGGGACCATACTATTGAAAAAACTGCTGAAGTCCAAGAAGAGGTAATAAAACAGGTTTATATTGCCTGTCAAGCAAATGGAGTTTTTCTAGAGGGAACTCTATTAAAACCTTCTATGACTGTTAATGGAGCAGATTGTATAACAAAGGCTGATCCTATGAAAGTTGCTGAAATGACAATAAGAACTATGGAAAGGTGCGTTCCTGCATCTGTTCCTGGAATAGTTTTCTTATCAGGAGGGTTAAGCGAAGAAGCTGCTTCTATCTATTTAAATAATATGAACACTCTTTACAGGAAAGCTTTATGGAATGTTTCGTTCTCCTATGGAAGAGCATTACAGCACTCATGCTTAAAGGCCTGGAAAGGAAGCGACGTTGAAGGGGGGCAAAAAGCATTAATAGCAAGAGCCCAGGCAAACTCTGAATCTTCAAAAGGCTCCTATGTAGCAGGATCTCAACCTTCATCTGATGAGCAATTGTTTGTGGCAGGCTATACTTACTAACTAAAAAATACTAAAAATATACTCTGGGTCATAAAATTAATCTCTTTAATTTAGTATTTTGTATATCTAATGACGTGACATTTGATACCTCTTTATACTAAACTCTCGGAAACATATGCTTTTCATAGCATTTAACTTATTTTAATTATGGCCCTCGTTCCACTAAGACTACTATTAGATCACGCTGCTGAGAATGGTTACGGTATTCCAGCTTTCAATGTTAATAACCTTGAGCAAGTTCAAGCAATTATGGAAGCAGCATATGAAACTGATAGTCCTGTAATCCTCCAAGCTTCAAGAGGGGCAAGAAATTATGCAGGAGAAATTTTCCTACGTCATCTAATCCTTGCTGCTACAGAAACTTATCCTAATATCCCAGTGGTAATGCACCAAGACCACGGTAATGAGCCATCAACATGTTATTCAGCAGCAATAAATGGTTTCACATCAGTAATGATGGATGGTTCTCTTGAGGCAGATGCAAAGACACCCGCTAGTTACGAATATAATGTTGCAGTTACTAAAAAAGTAGTTGATTTTGCTCATTCAGTTGGAGTTAGTGTTGAGGGAGAATTAGGTTGCTTAGGTTCATTAGAAACAGGAAAAGGTGAAGCAGAAGATGGTCATGGATTTGAAGGTGAACTTTCTACAGATATGCTTTTGACTGATCCTCAAGAAGCGGCAGATTTTGTTGCTAAAACAAAAGTTGATGCATTAGCAATTGCTATAGGTACAAGTCATGGTGCATATAAATTCACAAGGAAGCCAACAGGAGAAGTTCTTGCTATAAGCAGAATTGCTGAAATCCATAAAGCACTACCAAATACACATCTTGTAATGCATGGATCTAGTTCAGTGCCTCAGGAATGGTTGGATATCATTAACAAATATGGTGGTGAGATTCCTCAAACATATGGGGTTCCTGTTGAAGAGATTCAAGAAGGAATAAGAAATGGAGTTAGGAAAGTCAACATTGATACCGATAACAGACTTGCTTTTACTGCTGCGGTTAGAGAGGCAGCATTTGCTGACAAGGCAAACTTTGACCCAAGACATTTCAACAAACCTGCTAGAAAATACATGAAGCAAGTTTGTCTTGACAGATACAAGCAGTTCTGGTGCGAAGGTCAAGCAAGTAAAATCAAACAAAACAGCACTAATTATTTTGCTGATCTTTACGCAAAAGGTGATTTAGATCCCAAAGTAAAAGCTACTGTTTAATTAGTAATGGAATCAAACAAAAAAAGACCTCCAAAATTGGGGGTCTTTTTTTTATTTAAATATTAATGATTTTAATGTAAAGAGACCATCAGTCCCACCAATCATCTCGTCACATGCTCGCTCTGGATGAGGCATTAAACCT
>CACBBE010000042.1 GCA_902537395.1 uncultured Synechococcaceae cyanobacterium | reverse complement strand
TAATTTGCAAACCAAAAATTGAGGAAATAATAAATGAGTGGGGAGATAGTTCTTGCGAAAAAAAAGAAGAGAAAGGCGAATTTCATGCAAACTTTTTTTGGTCTTCAATTTATGAGACATTACCTCATGGTGTTGAAAATGAGCAGCCAAATTATTTAAATACTCTATTACTTATAAAAAGTAATTCTTTCCCTAAACCATCAAATAAAAACGCGAAATTACTTTTAAAAGAGCTAAAAAAGTTAGAGAAATTTTTCGGACGAGAAAAGACGCCAAAGGGTAAGAAATGGTTATCAAGATGTCTCGATTTAGATATTCTTTGGTGGGAAGATTTTCATACGATTGACGAGGAATTAACATTACCTCACCCTAGATTCATGAATCGGAATTTCGTTATTACACCATTATCTGAAATCTTAAGTAGAAGCCAAAAAATCTCAAAGTTTGATGATCCAAAATGGTCTATATATTGATTTACAAAACCCAAAAATAACTGTTAGGCTATCTTTATTTTAAAAATTCATGGACAACAAAAACCTTCTAAAAAGATCCATTTTTAAAGAAAAAATATCTGAGTTAAAGTCTAAAAAATTTAGTTTCGAAATAAATAGAATTGAGCTTCCAAATGGACATGAAGGTGAATATGGATATATTAAGCATCCTGGGGCAGCATTAGCCGTACCTATTACAAAAGACAATAAAGTTATCATACTTCGGCAATATAGATTTGCTGTTTCAAGGTATTTATTAGAATTTCCAGCAGGTACATTAGAAATAGGTGAAACACCTATTAATTCAATTCAAAGAGAAATACAAGAAGAGACAGGATTCAGTGCAAACAAATGGGATGAACTAGGCACTCTTGTCCCTGCTCCTGGATATGCAGATGAAGAAATTTATTTATTTTTAGCTCGTGATTTAAACAAACTCAATTCCGAGGTTCAAGGAGATTTAGATGAAGATATAGAAGTATTAATTTTAGATCCCGACGAACTAGATAATCTTATTTCTAGTGGGGATGAAATTCTTGACGCAAAAACCGTGACGGCTTGGTTTAGAGCTAAACAATTTTTAGATAAATTATGAATAAACCTAGAATACTTTTTTGGCATAGAAAGGATTTAAGAATATTTGATAATCAAGCTTTAATCAAAGCATTTTCATTATCAAATGCTATTACTTCAACTTATATATTTGATAAAAATTACGCACACGATTTCAATGCAAGTTCAAGAGCTTGGTTTCTAGGAAAATCGATTCAAGAATTAGGTAATAACTGGAAAAAAATGGGTAGTAGATTAGTTGTGGAAGAAGGAGATCCAATATTAATTATTCCTCAATTAGCGAAGAAAATAGATGCTAAATTTGTTTTTTGGAATAGATCAATTGAACCTTATGAGATTAATCGCGATTTACAAATAAAAAAAAATTTAAAAGAACAAAATATTCAAGTTTTTGAAAGTTGGGATCACTTATTAGTAGAACCTTTAAAAATATTTTCCGGAAATAATAACCCTTATTCAGTTTATGGGCCTTTTTATAAAAACCTTAAATCAAAAATGAATTTATTAGGTCCATATGAACAAGATAAAGTTATTTTCCAGTTTAAAGATATAGATAATAAAATCAAAGAAAATAAGACAATAATTTCATCTGATTCGGTTCTAGAGAAATTTATCAAAAATATCAAATTTCCTGGTTCGAATATTTGTCCATGTAGACCTGGAGAGAATGCTGCAGAAACATTATTAGAAGACTTCATTAACGAAAAAAAAATATATTCTTATAATTCTGCACGAGATTTTCCTTCCCATAATGGGACATCTTTTCTAAGTGCATCTCTCAGATTCGGTACCATTAGCATTAGAAAAATTTGGAACGCCACATTAAATTTAAATTCAGATTTTGCAAATCAAGGAAATTATCTATCAATTGAAACTTGGCAAAAAGAACTTGTTTGGCGTGAATTTTATCAACATTGCTTATTCCATTTCCCAGAGCTAGAGAAAGGTCCATATAGAAAAAAATGGGATCACTTTCCATGGCAAAACAATAATGAATGGTTTCAGCATTGGAGCGACGGAGAGACCGGAGTACCTATAGTTGATGCTGCAATGCGTCAACTAAATAGTACTGGCTGGATGCATAACAGATGTAGGATGATAGTCGCTTCATTTCTGGTAAAAGATCTTATATGCAATTGGCAAATGGGCGAGAAAAAATTTATGGAGACTTTGGTTGATGGAGACTTAGCTGCAAATAATGGGGGATGGCAGTGGAGTGCTAGTAGCGGTATGGATCCAAAACCACTTAGAATTTTTAATCCATATACCCAAGCAAAAAAATTTGATCCTATTTGCGAATATATAAAATATTGGATTCCTGAATTATCTAAAGTGTCAAATTCAGAATTATTAAATGGGGAGATATCTAATTTAGAAAAAAATAATTATTCAAGCCCTATTGTCAATCACAACATACAACAAAGATTATTTAAGTCACTTTATGCTGAAATTTGAATTTCCTCTATACAATTCTTTAAAACTTTATTTAAATTTTCTGCTACATAAACTTGCTCTTCATAAGAAATTTCAGGAAACATAGGAAGACTAAGAACTTCTGTACAAATTCTCTCTGTATTAATAAGTTTTGTTCTAGAAAAATTTTTATTTTTGTAAGCTAGTTGGGCGTGTATTGGAATTGGATAGTAAATAATTGAATTAATACCTTTTTCAAAAAGTTGTTGTTTTACCAAATTCCTTAAGGAATAATATTTTTTGCAATTAGTATCAAATAAATTTGAAAAATCTTCATTTAAAAAATATTTATCGTTTCTTAATTTGATTACAAATTGATTCCAAGAATGGGAAATTGAATCAGAGCTAATTTTTGGAAAACTAATAAATGGATTTTTTTCTAATAAATCAAGGTAATTATTAGCAATTTTTTGGCGATTATTAATCCACTTAGAAATATATTTAATTTTAATGTTTAATATGGCAGCTTGAATGGTATCAAGTCTGCTGTTATATCCAATTTGTGTATGATGATATCTTATTGGGCTGCCATGAACAGCCAGTTCTCTAATTTTTTTTGCAATCTTGTGATCTGAAGTTGTTACTGCTCCACCATCTCCAGCAGCTCCTAAATTTTTAGTAGGGAAAAAGCTAAAACAGCCTATATCACCGATACTACCAACTTTGGAAGTTTCCCACATTGTGCATGTTGCCTGAGCACAATCTTCGATTACTTTTAAGTCATATTTCTTGGCTAAAGATTTTATTAAGGTCATATTCACTGCATTACCAAATAGATGAACTGGCATAATTGCCTTGGTATTAGAATTTATTTCTTTTTCTATTAGTTCAGTATTAATAAGATAAGTTTCCGGATCTATATCTACCAAAACAGGATTAGCACCAACTGCACTAATAGCCTCTGCAGTTGCAAAAAAGCTAAAAGATGAGGTAATAACTTCATCACCTACACCAATATCTAATGCGCGTAAAGCTAATACTAAAGCATCAGTTCCACTATTACATCCAATAGTGTTTTCAACACCAATCAGATTTGAAAAACTCTCCTCAAATTTGGCAATTTCTTGTCCTCCAATATACTGTCCCCCTTTTAAAACTTTAGAAACCTCACTCTCAATTTCAGAGCCAATTTCTTGGAACTGCCTATCTAAAGTAAATGGAGGTATCTGCATAGTAAATATATTAACCCTAAACCATATTTCTATGGGTAAAAAAAATTTTTAATTCATTTAAACCATCTTGGTTCCATACCAGGAGTCCATTTAATATTGCAACCTAAAGAAGGCATCTGATTTACAGGATAAGAATTATCTTTATTCAAGTCGTTTACGGCAGAGCGCAAATCTTTTCCAGATAGAGGGATATTATTACCTGGTCTACTATCGTCTAATTGGCCATGATAATACAATAAAAAATCACCATCTCCTTCATTTGAAAAAAGATAAAAATCTGGGGTACAAGCCGCCTTTAATTTCTTAGCAAATTTTTGATTTTCATCATATAGATAAGGAAACCTCCATCCCTGTGTTTGTGCTTGTAATCTCAAATTTTTAGGAGAATCTGAAGGATGAGTAACAATATCAT
>CACBBE010000041.1 GCA_902537395.1 uncultured Synechococcaceae cyanobacterium | reverse complement strand
AGAAGAATCTTCACTGGTTGCATAACCATTAATTAAATTTTCTATGGCTTGAGTATTTGACATTTAAGGAGGAATTAATTTCTCTTATCTTAGATCGACTTTCAGTAATTTAATGGGGTTAAGATGTTGAATTAAAAACTTAAGTATTTTTTTAAATAATAAAAATTTAATATTAAATTATGAATCTAAAGATTATGGAAATAACTATAAAAAAGGAGATTTCATTAGGTTTAGAAACCTATGATGTTTTAGGTTTTAATTCCGAAAAGGAACTTGAATTAGAGATTTTAAAACTGATTCAAATTAGACCTGAATTTGAAAAAAATCCAAATTAAATTTATATATGTTTAAACAGTTAGCGTTTGGACTATTCGGAAACCCAACTTGTGATTTTAGTAGTGCTATAAATATGACCTCCAGCTTCTACATTCTTTATGGTTTCAGGATCTGAAAAAACATGCTTAGCCACACCTTCTTCTGCTTGATGAATAACAATAACTTCTTTTGAATCAATTAAACTTTTGCCGCGATATAGAGGAGTAAGTCCTACCGTTTTATGAAATGCATCTATCTCTGAACTATCAAACATTTTTACCCACTCCTCAAATGTATTTGAAAGTTTAAAGGTGAAAACAGTAGTTTCAATAGTCATAAAAAAAAGCTAATTGCTTTCTATTTTAGATCAACTGTCAATAATCAAGAAAAAACTGGTGGATAAGGTGTTTGTCCATTCATTAATAATGTGTCAATTGGTTTACAGATATTCATCAATGCATCTTGTCCGAAACCTGGACCAGAGGGTCCATCTATAAACTCCTGAAAATCTTCAGCAGAAATACCCTCTTTTACTTCCCAAAAACAATATAGAGGACCAGTTTTAGTTACGGCATTTGCAGAATGATTAAAAAATCCTTTTTCTTTATTAGCTGCTACCGCATCATCCCATCCACCACCTGGTGACATTGCCGCATAAGCTATTTCCCACCATTTTCTGTAGGGCTTTTTTAAAAATAAGATTTCTTCAGTCTCCCATCCTCCCTCCAACCACTCAAGATGTTCAAGTAATAAAGACTCACTTTCCCGTTTGCTTAATTGCCCAATTCTATTAGCAATACCATCGAACCTTACTTTCATCAATTCCTCAATCTTGATGTTATTCATAGGTTAAATAATAAATTTTTTCTACTCTTACTTGTATACATTTTCTTGTCAACGATTTAATTTTGTTTGTTTACTAGCAGTTCTTAAATATGTATTAAATACAACTTTTTAAAATAGATAGTAATTAAGACTTATTCACATAGGCTTAATTAAAGACTAATTTATAAAAAAATACTTTAATTATGAATAAAGAAGAAACAGCAAAGCAAAAAACTATTTTAAATGTAGGCTATTGTGAAACGACCTCTGAATGGCTCAATAGAATCATTACTGAACTGGCAGATGAAAATAAAAATTTCGTAGATTTGTCAGTTATTTGTGCTTAATTTTTTAGAAAATATAGTTTATTTTGATTTTTTTTCAATTAGCTTTTAACTTTAAGAGAAATTTAAAAGATATTTTTGTGATGTGAATCCTAATAAAAAAAACATAGAAATAATTAAACAATTCAATTTATCTCCTCATCCTGAGGGTGGATGGTTTAGAGAGATAGTAAGGAGTGAGAATTCTCTAATAAGGGAAGACGGCCAAAGCAGAAACTTTATTACGGGAATTTATTATCTTTTGGAGAGAGATACAAAAAGTGCCTGGCACAGAGTAAAAAATGCTGATGAAATTTGGATTTATCTAAGGGGTGATCCTCTTAATTTATGGTGCCTAGATAATGATAATAAGTTAAAAAGAAATTTAATTTTAGATTCCAATAATCCAGTAGAAATGATTCCATCTGGATATTGGCAAGCTGCAAAAAGTACAGGAGAATTTACTTTAGTGAGTTGTTGTGTTGGCCCGGGCTTTGATTTTAAGGATTTTGAATTACTCAGAAATACAAATCATACTTCTAGATTAGATAAAGCAATTAATGATCTTATTTGAGACATTTTTTTATATTTTTGAAATTATCCTCTAGATTTAAAAGGTTAATCAATCAATTTATATTTAATGAATCAAAATTCTGTCACAACAATTGGTATTAATGATGAACCAAGAAAAGATTCACACTTAGTATATCTAAATCAGGCTGATGGATTAAAAAGCATACTTAATAGGGATTTT
Organism: uncultured Synechococcaceae cyanobacterium; assembly: GCA_902537395.1. GTDB lineage: Bacteria > Cyanobacteriota > Cyanobacteriia > PCC-6307 > Cyanobiaceae > Prochlorococcus_A. Next base: position 2,144 of record CACBBE010000041.1, on the reverse strand, counting down.
GATGAATGGTCTAATTTTGATAGTTGGGAAAGTATTTCGGTTCAGCAATGGATTTTTTCTAGAGCTTTGGAGGTTTTCAGAGGTAAGAAAATTGATATTAAATGTGATTGTTGTGAAAATAATGATTTAATCCCAAATGATTTTGAGAGTATAAAAAAAGAAAAATGTTTTGGTAAAAAAAGTGCTTTCATGATTGAAAAAGTTGTAGATGAAATTGTATTAGCTAAGGCACGAAGAGAAAGTGATGGAACATATTCTGCGTAAGATTCATCAATATCTATGGAGTGAAAAATCTTTTACTTACCAGTGAAAATTATCAGAAGAACCAATCGTTAAATTACTAGTGGACATCTTATGGAACTTAAAGTGTACCGAATCACTGAACTCCTTTTCATCTGCGTAATTTACAAGATCCACTGGGTCGATGTTTTCATCGAACCATGCATCATATTCAATATGGTTTGGCTCAGCAAAATAACTCATATCCAATTAATAGCTTCCAAAAAACGTATAAACGGTACATGCTATACCAAATTAAAATTCTTAACTTTTAGATAATCTATTTTTTTAACTTGTTCATCAAGATTAGTTGTTAAAAAGATAAGAGAAATATCTATAAATTCATGTCTCTCGAAACATCCATGGTTTCTACCCATCCCCACTTCACAATCAAGGATGGGAAGATGGACCAGTGCAAAGCTCTTTTAGAATAAATTTTGGTACTGACAAAATCTAATGAACCTGACTGCCATTTTTTAATATCACTACATGTGGTTTAGATAAGGCTTTTTTAAGAGAGGCATATAAAAATTACGCTTTATTTCATCTCAAAAATATGAGACATATGATTCCCAAGCTTTTTGAAGTGTCAGATATTACTGTGCAGGTCCAAGGCCCAGCTAAGGAGATGAACCCTTGAAAAAATACTCCCAGACTCTGATTTCTATGAAGCAATATCTGGATTCTGATAAAGGTTATTTTTATTGACAGTCCATCGCTTAGGGCTTTAAGCCCACTTTTTTTATTTAGGAATTCAAAATAAATTAATCTTCCCTTTACTTATATCAAGTAGCTTTATTATCAGCACAAATATTATTTTTATGGCATCAACTTTTTATATTGTTCATCATGAATTTAAAGCAGGAAAAGCTGAAAAATGGTGGGAAATAGCTTATGCGGCAATGTCACCAGGTGGTGGATGGGATGATGCGGTAGCAGCTAATAAAGAAAAAGGATTTTTTAATCATTCTGCAAATGCCGTAACTAAAACTGGTCCTCTATATTGTTTTTGGGAAGTAAAAGAGGGTATTTCTGCTGAAGATTTTCAGGAGTTTATAGATGGACCCTCTGGTCCAGGTTTCGGACAAGATGCATTGATGAATATCTGTAAACCAATTGACACATTATTAATGAATGGACAAACACCTTATCCACCAGTTTTTTCTTGATTATTGACAGTTGATCTAAAATAGAAAGCAATTAGCTTTTTTTTATGACTATTGAAACTACTGTTTTCACCTTTAAACTTTCAAATACATTTGAGGAGTGGGTAAAAATGTTTGATAGTTCAGAGATAGATGCATTTCATAAAACGGTAGGACTTACTCCTCTATATCGCGGCAAAAGTTTAATTGATTCAAAAGAAGTTATTGTTATTCATCAAGCAGAAGAAGGTGTGGCTAAGCATGTTTTTTCAGATCCTGAAACCATAAAGAATGTAGAAGCTGGAGGTCATATTTATAGCACTACTAAAATCACAAGTTGGGTTTCCGAATAGTCCAAACGCTAACTGTTTAAACATATATAAATTTAATTTGGATTTTTTTCAAATTCAGGTCTAATTTGAATCAGTTTTAAAATCTCTAATTCAAGTTCCTTTTCGGAATTAAAACCTAAAACATCATAGGTTTCTAAACCTAATGAAATCTCCTTTTTTATAGTTATTTCCATAATCTTTAGATTCATAATTTAATATTAAATTTTTATTATTTAAAAAAATACTTAAGTTTTTAATTCAACATCTTAACCCCATTAAATTACTGAAAGTCGATCTAAGATAAGAGAAATTAATTCCTCCTTAAATGTCAAATACTCAAGCCATAGAAAATTTAATTAATGGTTATGCAACCAGTGAAGATTCTTCT
>CACBBE010000040.1 GCA_902537395.1 uncultured Synechococcaceae cyanobacterium | reverse complement strand
TGTACGGCCAACTGAATATATAGGTTGGTGCGAGCTAACCCAGCGAACTGAAACATCTTAGTAGCTGGAGGAAGAGAAAGTAAATAACGACTCCCTCAGTAGCGGCGAGCGAACGGGGAACAGCCCAAACCGATAGTCTTGACTATCGGGGTTGTGGGACAGCAATATGGATCAACAAGTCTAGAAGAAACGTTTGAATGGCGTGCCACAGAGGGTGAAAGCCCCGTAATCGAAAGATAAGTTGACCTAGCTGTATCCCGAGTAGCACGGAGCACGTGGAATTCCGTGTGAATCTGCGAGGACCACCTCGTAAGGCTAAGTACTACTGTGTGACCGATAGTGAAACAGTACCGCGAGGGAAAGGTGAAAAGAACCCCGGGAGGGGAGTGAAATAGAACATGAAACCGTGAGCTTACAAGCAATGGGAGCCCGACTAATCGGGTGACCGTGTGCCTGTTGAAGAATGAGCCGGCGACTTATAGGCACTGGCGGGTTAAACCGGAAATGGTGGAGCCACAGCGAAAGCGAGTCTTAATAGGGCGTTTGTCAGTGTTTATAGACCCGAACCCTGGTGATCTAACCATGGCCAGGATGAAGCTTGGGTGATACCAAGTGGAGGTCCGAACCGACTGAAGTTGAAAATTCAGCGGATGAGCTGTGGTTAGGGGTGAAATGCCAATCGAACCAGGAGCTAGCTGGTTCTCCCCGAAATACGTTGAGGCGTAGCGTCTAGTGCTCCAGCAGGGGGGTAAAGCAACCATTTCGGTGCGGGCTGCGAAAGCGGTACCAAATCGATATGAACTCTGAATACCCTGTGTGTAACTAGGCAGTCAGACTGTGGGGGATAAGCTCCATAGTCAAGAGGGAAACAGCCCAGACCGCCAGCTAAGGTCCCAAAATTAACGCTAAGTGATAAAGGAGGTGGGATTGCCCAGACAACCAGGAGGTTTGCCTAGAAGCAGCCATCCTCAAAGGAGTGCGTAATAGCTCACTGGTCGAGCGATCCTGCGCCGAAAATGAACGGGGCTAAGCGTTATACCGAAGCTGCGGATAAATTTATTTATGGTAGGGGAGCGTTCTATGTAGGGTGAAGCGTTAGCGTAAGCGGGCGTGGACAGCATAGAAGTGAGAATGTCGGCTTGAGTAGCGAAAACATGGGTGAGAATCCCATGCCCCGAAACCCTAAGGGTTCCTCCGGCAGGCTCGTCCGCGGAGGGTTAGTCTGGACCTAAGGCGAGGCCGAAAGGCGTAGTCGATGGACAACAGGTCAATATTCCTGTACCAGATGTGTTTTGAGAAGGGGGACGGAGAAGGCTAACCAGGCCAGATGTTGGTTACTGGTTCAAGCGCTCGAGGCTTTGAGAGATGGAGAAAACATCTTGAGCTAAGACGTGAGTACGAGCTGCTACGGCAGCGAAGTTGGTGATGTCATGCTTCCAAGAAAAGCCCTATACTCGTTAAGACACAAATGCCAGTACCCGAAACCGACACAGGTGGGGTGGTAGAGAATACCGAGGGGCGCGAGATAACTCTCTCTAAGGAACTCGGCAAAATGGCCCCGTAACTTCGGGAGAAGGGGTGCCAGCGAGAGCTGGTCGCAGTGAAGAGGCGCAAGCGACTGTTTACCAAAAACACAGGTCTCCGCTAAGTCGCAAGACGATGTATGGGGGCTGACACCTGCCCAGTGCCGGAAGGTTAAGGAAGCTGGTTAGCTTTTAGTGAAGCTGGCGACTGAAGCCCCGGTGAACGGCGGCCGTAACTATAACGGTCCTAAGGTAGCGAAATTCCTTGTCGGGTAAGTTCCGACCCGCACGAAAGGTGTAACGATTTGCGCGCTGTCTCGGAGAGAGGCTCGGCGAAATAGAATTGTCTGTGAAGATGCGGACTACATACACCCGGACAGAAAGACCCTATGAAGCTTTACTGTAGTTTGATATTGTGCTCGGGCTCTGAATGCGCAGAATAGGTGGGAGACGTTGAAATAGTGCTTGTGGGTACTATTGAGTCATCGGTGAGATACCACTCTTTTAGAGCTAGAGTTCTAACGCTTACCCGTTATCCGGGAAGCGGACAGTATCTGATGGGCAGTTTGACTGGGGCGGTCGCCTCCTAAAAGGTAACGGAGGCGCACAAAGGTTCCCTCAGGCTGGTTGGAAATCAGTCGTTGAGTGCAAAAGCAGAAGGGAGCTTGACTGTGAGACCTACAAGTCGAACAGGGACGAAAGTCGGTTTTAGTGATCCGACGGTTCTGCGTGGAAGGGCCGTCGCTCAACGGATAAAAGTTACTCTAGGGATAACAGGCTGATCTCCCCCAAGAGTTCACATCGACGGGGAGGTTTGGCACCTCGATGTCGGCTCATCGCAACCTGGGGCTGAAGTCGGTCCCAAGGGTTGGGCTGTTCGCCCATTAAAGCGGTACGCGAGCTGGGTTCAGAACGTCGTGAGACAGTTCGGTCCATATCCGGTGTATGCGCAGGAATATTGAGAGGATTTCTCCCTAGTACGAGAGGACCGGGAGGAACGCACCTCTGGTGTGCCAGTTATCGTGCCAACGGTAAACGCTGGGTAGCCATGTGCGGAGTGGATAACCGCTGAAAGCATCTAAGTGGGAAGCCCACCTCAAGATGAGTATTGCCATGGCTTAAGCCAGTAAGGTCACGGGAAGAACACCCGTTGATAGGCTCTACGTGGAAGCTTGGTAACAAGTGCAGCGGAGGAGTACTAATAGACCGAGGGCTTGACCAAATAAACTTAATTTATTGTGTTTAATTTATATAATTTTCTATGCAGTTCTCAAGGTTCACACTATCCTGGTGTTCATGGCGATGTGGAACCACTCCGATCCATCTCGAACTCGGTTGTGAAACGCATCAGCGGCGAAAATATTTAGGGGGTAGCCCCTTGAGAAAATAGCTCAATGCCAGGTAAAAATATTTAAAAGGGTTTACTCTTATTGAGTAAGCCCTTTTTTATTTTTGGCATCTAGGACACCAATGGGTACTTCTTCCAGTAATTTTTTGTCTTTCAATTAAATTTCCACATTTACGACATTCTTTTCCAGTTCTCCTATAAACATTTGTCTGTAAACCAAAATTCCCATTCTCTCCTTCCAAGTCTCTAAAATCGCTAAATGTAGTACCCCCAGAACCTATACTTTTGTTTAATACAGTTACAATTGATTCTTTGAGCTTGATTAACTCATTTTTTTTTATTGTTCGAGCTTCCCTAAAAGGGGAGATGCCAGCAGAGTATAAACTTTCATCAGCATAAATATTACCTATTCCTGCCACTATTGTTTGATCTAATAAAATAGCTTTTATAGATTTTGTTCTTTTTGAAATAACTTTCTTAAGGTAATTTAAATCAAAGTCTTTAGAAAATGGTTCTGGTCCTAATGAACCTAATCCTTTAATTGTTTTGTTAAGCGATAGGTCTTTATTAATCCACCACATTTGACCAAAACTTCTTACGTCAATGTACCTAAGCTCATTATTATTTTTATTGAAAAATCTTATTCTTGTATGTTTACAAGGATGGGTTGAGTTTTCAATAAATTTAAAATATCCAGTCATTCTTAGATGAACTACAAGAAATCCGTTATTTTGTGAATTTTCTAAAGGAAATTGAGCATTCCCATTTTGAACTTCTTTTAATTGCGCTATTAAATATTTTCCTCTTCTATGCCATTTATAAATAAGTGAGTTCCGAAGTCCTTTAATGAATTCTTCTTTGTTTTTTGGGAATGCAACAGTTGAATCCCTACAGACTTCAACTTTTTTAATAATAAAGTTATTAAGTTTTTGCTCTAAACCTCTGCGAACAGTTTCTACTTCAGGTAATTCAGGCAAATTATTTAAGCTTTTTCTAATTCACTTTCGGCAAAATTGTTTGTATTTGCTCCACCATCAGTTCCGCTTATACCAGCGTAATTTACTTTATCGAATCTCACTACACAGTTATATTTAATACCTGAGGTATCAACTGAAGCTACTTTACCTATTTCGTTATACCAATATGATTCTGGTCTTTTTACTCTTACGAGATCTCCTCTTGAAATTGACATTACTATTAGTTTAACTTTTTGTAGAATAACCCATCATTAATATTCTTAGACAAATTATTCACACATATTAATTAAAGTTTTTACAAAAATCATTTATTAAATTATTTTCGAATTCTTCTTTAGCAGGCTTACTTCCCATCCATTTTCTGCCAGGTATTCTTACATCTAATTCATCTGTATCACAATTGATTGAAAGAATCAGTTTTTTATTTTCTTGATTTAGGACGTTTAAAACTTTTCTACCTTCAATATAATTATTTGATTTACTTTGGATAACTATAGGACCATAAATTTTTTTATCTAAATCAAGTATTTCATTGTTTTTCTTATTTTTAATTATTTGAGGATTTTCAGAATTACTAGGTATATTTTTGCTTAATAAAATCTTTTCCCCCACTTTTATTGAATCAGGATTCCTGAGATTATTTATTTCTAACAAATATCTTATCTTTAAATTATATTTGTTTGAGATCTCAGTAAGATTTTCACCTATCTGAACAATGTGGTAATTATTTAAATCTGATTGTTGTAAGTTATTTTTATTAGATTCGAAGATAATGAGATTTTGGCCAATAAAG
>CACBBE010000039.1 GCA_902537395.1 uncultured Synechococcaceae cyanobacterium | reverse complement strand
TACCGCAGATTTGAATCAAATAAAAACCCTTTAAAAGTAATAGATTTTTGATTTGAAAAATTTCGAAACCCTTCTTCTCCATGAAATTTACCAATCCCACTTTGTCCAACGCCTCCAAACGGTAAATTTGGAATAAGGACTGGTAACATCACATCATTTATACAAATTGTTCCTGAGCTGGTTACTTTTGAAATATGATTATGGATTTTTTTATTGCCTCCAAATAAGTAGATTGCTAATGGTTTTGATGTTTGACTAATCTGTTTTAAAGCTGATTCCTTATCATTTATTCCAATTACTGGAAGTAGTGAACTGAATAGTTCTTTCTGCAAGATATCTGTTTCATTTAATTTAGATCTCAAAATTGTAGGAGATATTTTCAACTTTTTTTTACTAAAAGTCCCCCCAAATAAAATTCTTTTTTCTTTTTTATAGTGTTTTAGAATTTCTACAGTTGATGTAAATTGCTTTTTCTCTAATTTTGATAAGTTTTCGGAAATAATTGGATTATCTCCGTAAAAACTTAATATGCATTTCTTTAATTTTTCTATAAATATAGATTCAATTTCTTTATCTACAAAAATATGATTAGGAGCCATGCAGGATTGACCAGAATTAAAAAATTTGCCCCAAACAATTCTTTTAGCAGCAACTTCTAAATTTGCATTTTTGAATATAATTACAGGATTTGTTCCGCTTAACTCAAGAGTTAATGGTGTTAAGTTTTTTGAAGCTAATTTCATTATAGATTTTCCAGTTTCAGTACTTCCTGTAAAAAATATGTGGTCAAAATTTTGTTCAATTAATTTTATGGATTGTTTATAGTCACCCTCTATTGTCATTAGGACATCTTTACGGAAATATTTGGAAGTTAGCTTTTTAATAAGTTTTGAAGTCGCAGGACATTTCTCTGATGGTTTTATAACTGCAGTATTTCCCGCTGAGAAAATATTTACCAATGGCTTTAAAACATAAAGTAATGGATAATTATAAGGACCAAGAATTAAGACACACCCAAGAGGTTCATAAATAACTTTGGAGGATGATGGAAATAGATAAAAAGGTGTATCAATCTTTTTTGGTCGCATCCAAGAATTGAGTTTCTTTTTTATGAGTGAAATTTCTTCTTTCACTAAAAGGATTTCTGAAAGCCCTTCAATTTCAGATTTACCTAGATCATCAAAAAGTGATTTTATTATCTCTTTTTTATTTTCATCCAAAAGTTTAGAAACTATATTGAGATGTTGGATCCGCCATTTTATATCTTCCGTTTTACCAATGAGAACTGTATTTTTTAATCTATTAATGTCTTCTAAATGAAATTTATCAGAAATTTTCATTTTATTCCTATGAATAGTATTAAATATATCAGAGGATAAATTGTTAATAACTAAGATTTTTAGCCATTTAAATCAAAGTGAATGATTTATGAGAAATAATCAAATTTATTAATATTGCCTTTAAAAATTCAAATTTTTCTTGGTTAGTATATTTCTATGAGGGAAAATTTTTCAATTAGATTGATATCTATAAATGAAATACCAGAAGTCACAAACTGGGCAATGTTAGAAGGATTTTCTCCTGGAATTGATGACGTATCAATTTATAGAAATACAGATAAGCAAGGGGTATGGGTAGCTTGTCTCGACAATAATCCTATAGGTTCTATTGCGTGTATAAAATATAATTCCTCCTATGGTTTTATAGGTTTATTTATCGTTAAAAAAGAATTCCGAAATAATGGATATGGAGTGAGGTTATGGAAACATGCCCTCGAATATTTAAAAAATGTTGATTGCATTGGTCTTGAGGCTGCCCCAGATAGATTGAATGATTACTCAAAGTGGGGGTTTAGAAAATCTTCCATTACAAATCGATGGAAATTAAATGGGTCTCAAGATTTGCCATTGAGAAATTTCTATAAAGATCAATTTTATTCTTTTAAAGTTGTCCCGGGTACTAAAATTTCCTCTAAATCGGTCTTAATTTATGATGATCAAAGAGAACCTAGTCCCAGACCACATTTTCTAAATGACTGGTTGAAAAATTCTCACGGTAATGTCAGTGCAATTGTCGATAATAATGGGATGTGCCATGGATTTGGCAGGATAAGACCTTGCGTATTGGAGGATAATGAGCAAGGCTGGAGAATCGGACCTCTTTTAGCAGATACTCCACCACTTGCTGAATTGTTAATAAGGGAGTTGGTTGGTGATTTAGATGCTCAAATCTTATTGGATTGCTCTAATCTGAATCCATATGCAAATTATCTTTTATCAAGTTTGGGATTTGAGGAAATATCGAAAACTTACAGAATGTATAAAGGCATTCAACCTCCTTGCCCAATGAATCAAGTATATGGACTTGCTTGCTTGGAACTGGGTTAATCCTTTAAAACGAGCATTTTGCCTTTTGTTTTTGTAATACTGAAGTAAGTTTGTTTGATTGTTTATAAGCTTAACTTTCAGAAGGCTTCAAAATTTTTTCTACAATATCTGCGTTGATTATAGTGATCTCTCCATTATCAATATTGGCAACTTGAAACAAGGTCCATGAATTTGGGTTCCTAGCTCCTCCAATACAGTCGATAACTTGACCGACCCAATAATTTTTGTTCTTTTCATTAATATTTTCGCGATTTTCTTTTTTAATCGCGACATAATCACCAGGCCTTACGAAAAGAAACTCAGGAGTTGCTGAGCTCACAATAAATAACTAATAGTATATGCGTACTATAGTAAGTTATTAGTTTTGTTGCTGAACTTTGAATTATTTAGCAAACTAGAGGTAATTCAAAAATAAAATGGAATCAACTGAAATTGCTACATTTTCAACATTATTGGGGTTAATTTTAGCTTTAACTGATGCTTATATAGAAAGAAATATTCCTGGATAATATTTCCAATTCATTTCTTAAATTAAATAAGATTTAAGCTGGTCTAATATGTCGGCACGATTGGAAACTAATTTTGTGAAAACTAAATATATCAACCCTCCCATTGCTAGCCTTCCGTTAATTTTCTCTAAATACTTAAGTTTTCTCAACAAATTATTTTACAGTTAGACAAAATCTAATGGGTGTAGAAAATAAAAGTGTATTGATTACTTCAAAATTAAAAAAAAAATTATAGAAATATTATTTTAAGTACGAAATAAATTTAAAGCCAAGCTTCTTTCATCTCAAGATAAAGTCTCTCGCTCTCAGCAGAATTTATTTTGCTGTCTGAATAGGATTGTTGCTGTTGTTGCTGCTGCTGCTGAGTTGAATTAGTATTAGGACTTTGGACTTCGCTCATTAGAGGACATAAATATATGTGTTTATTCTCTCATATATAGAGCTTTTTTTGTCAACTTTAATTCTTAAATTTTATTTAAATTTTGTATGGTATTGATTTTCCTGTTTTGAGTGAAGTTATTTCGTTACAGTAGTTTTAGCATATAGGAATTTAACTTCCCAATATACAATTCCTAGGAAGATAGCACTTGCAATAATAATTTCAGAAATGGCTAACATTTTATTTTTCATTACTAATTTAATTTTGGTATCAATTTACACAGAATGCAATAGGTACTAATTACATTTAAGATTTTAAAAATCTTATTTAATAAAATAACGCGTCGAAATAATATAAAATTTTAAGTTAGATACATATTTTTTTCGTGGGAAATTTCATAAATTCAACAACTCTTATACCTTTAATACCTTTAGTAAACTCTTTAATTATTTTTATTTTATTGGCAAGTTTTAACAGAACGCTTAACAGGTTAACAAAACCAGTTACTGCCCTGATTGTATTATCTTTATTAAGTTCTGCTTTTATAAGCTCATTTGACTTTTTTAAGAAAATAGAAGAAGAAGTGGTTTTATCTGAATTTCTCAAAATTTTTGAAGAAAAAAATTTAGTTATACATCTCAATTTAATAAATGAAAAAATTATAATTTTTTTCTCATTAATAATGATTTTAATTATTGGAATATCTTTTTATAAATTGCCTAGAAAAAAAGGTTATGTCTTATTTATGATTAGCCTAGGATTAATATCTTCTTCGGTGATGATCTCAATAATGCTAATAGATTTCTCAGCACTAATCTAAACTGCAGTAAGCATTGACAAAGCTTCGTTAAGTTCTTGGACATGATTTAATTCATCTTGTGCAATTTCTTTTATTTTTTGATCATTTGGATTATCTATTAAATATTTAGAATAAGTTTCAAATGCATGCTCTTCGATTTTTATGTTGACATCATAAGCATTAGCTGGAGAGAGGAAATAATAAAAAACCATGATCCAGTAATAGACAAGCACAAGGTGTCTCGCAAAAAATCTATCAATCCAGAACTTATCTCCTCCTCTTTTCTCCATTTCTTTAAGATGCTCAGTTTCGTTAATAGCTTGATAAAAATGTCCTTTCATTAAAATCATTGTTTTCTCATTTTTAATTCCTAGGGATTCTTTAAAATGAAGAACTGAAAGAAATGCAAAATAAGGTGATCTAGCTATAACTTCTAAAACCCAAAATCTTTGTAAAGATCTACCAGAGTATATGAAGTCTAAGAAGTTAACAGTACTATTCAAGATCAAAGAATTTAATTTCTTCATAAATTTCCCTTTTTTTTAAGTATAATTACTTAGTCGTTAGAGGGCAATAATTTATTGAAGTAATTAACCAAAAATTAATATTTATAGTCTAAAAATTGTTACTTCCATTGAATTATTTTTTTTTCATGCATTAATTGGATAGATAAAAATTTTATATGACAACTACTGAAAAAATTGCAAATGCCAAAAAGAGGATTGATGAATTAGAAAGACTTATAAAATATTGGAATGATTCAGACCACAATGAGGCAAAAATAGTAAATTTTA
>CACBBE010000038.1 GCA_902537395.1 uncultured Synechococcaceae cyanobacterium | reverse complement strand
TCAATAGTAATAGGCTTAAATATGATTTTAGTATTGCTAGTCATCCTATATTTAAAGAATCAGGCATTCCATAACTTTGTATTTAATGTTGGTCGTTAGCTATTTTTTTTAGATCGAAAAATTTTATTAAATGATATATTTAAATTTTAGAATATCTTATGAAGATAGTTAATTTAGTTTCTCAAGTATTTTTTTTGTTAATAACTGTTCTATTTTTGATATATTTTCTAACAGGTTATGACTCCGCTTTTGAGGCAGACCAAAATTGTCATTCATATCTTTCAAGCTACGATAACTCATCTGGAAATTATGGTTGTGATCATGATACTGAGACACATCAGTGGATACTTTACGAGTCCAATGAAAATAAAGAACCAGCAAAAATTATTAAGAAATTTAGGTACAAGTTTTTATAAATCAATTTTCTCATAAAAAAACTTTGCAGATATAATAGAAATAATTGCTGTAATTGTGAAAGTAAGATATTGATATATGCTTCCTTCTAGATAGATTTTATTTTTATAAAGAGGAAAATCGACTAAAGATCCTACAGTGCCCCAAATAATTACCCATAAAGATATGTATAAGAATAATTTTATTGGATTAGATTTTTTTGCTTCCATTTTTAATTAATACCAAAAATTGATGAAGTAACAGGTCTGCCGCTAAGAACTATCTCGGTTAATATGAGCATTAAGAATCCGAGCATTGCTGCTCTACCATTTACAAGTTCAGCACTGCTATTAAATCCAAAAACATTCTTTACTTCATCTCCCTGATTGTCTACCCATTTTGAGGATTCATTATCAGTTGATGATGTATTAGTAAAATCATCATTTTGATTTTCTATTGGAGGCCCGTTTTCTTGCATAATATTTTTATATTTTATTCTAGTAATTTTAAAACAAATTTATTATTAAATTAAAGTTGAAATTATAAAAAATTAAGACAAAAATTATTATCCATAAAAATTGTAATCTCAAAATTAATTGACAAATTAATTTAATTTTCTCTCCAGTGCAAGTATCTCCAGTCTCATTAATTATTGGCTTTTCTATAATCTCATTTTTATATTTACTTTTCCCACCCAATTTTATACCAGAAATATAAGCGAATATAGCCTCTGAAATCCCAGCATTAGGCGAATCATATTTTTTACCATCAAGATAGCTTTTTTTTATGATTGATCCATACTCATTAATTTTGGGACTAACTAAGGGTAATGTGATTAAAACTAATCTTGCAGGAACAAACGTAAAAATATCTTCGATTTTTGCACTGAAAAAACCTAAATATCTAAAATAATCATTTTTGTAACCTATCATTGAATCTAAAGTACTAATGGCTTTATAAGAAAAACCAAGTGATAAAGGCCCTGGAAGAAAAATTGAAAATTTCATAAAAAAAAATCCAATAAAAATCCAAAATAATGGCCCAAATATTCCATCAACAGAATTTTCGGTAAGACTCTCTGTACTTGATCTCAAAAGATGTTCTAAAGAAGATGAACTTACATCCCTACTTACTATCCTTTGAACCTTATCTTTGATTTTTCTCTTATATTGATCATTAATTTCTTCGCGTTCTATTAGCTCTGCAATCTCTTTCACACTTGAAATAAGTCCCTTGGTCGCAATACAACTTGAAAGTCCAAAAAAAATTAACAATCCACTAAAATAATTATTTCTTGATTGCACATAACTGATTTCTATCAATTTTCCTAAACCAAAACTCATTCCAATAGTAGTTATAGCTACGAAGAAACCACCCCAAAGCAATATTTTTTTATTTTCTCCAAAATTATTTATTAGGTAATTAGATATTTTTTTTATGTAAAAGCCAATTACTTGAACAGGGTGGATTAAGAATCTTGGATCACCGATCAATAAATCAAAACCAATCGATCCAAGAAATAGTAAAAATAAATTTATTTCAGCCAACTGAACATCGAGCGCAGACCTTTACCCACTTTCTCAATTTCATGTTTTGAGTTCTCTTCTCTTAATTTTGTCATTAAGGGTTTGTTTTTATCGCATTCTTCTACAAAATTCTTTGCGAAAGTCCCATCTTGAATATCTTTCAGAATTTTCTGCATTTCTTTCTTTGTATCACTATTGATAAGTCTTTTACCACTTACATAATCTCCATATTCTGCAGTATTTGAGATGGAATCTCTCATTTGAGATAAGCCTCCCTTCACCATTAAATCAACAATAAGTTTAACTTCATGTAAGCATTCGAAGTAAGCAAGTTCAGGCTGATATCCTGCCTCTACGAGAGTTTCGAAGCCTGATTTTACGAGTTCTGATAGTCCTCCGCACAATACAGCTTGTTCGCCAAATAAATCAGTTTCTGTTTCTTCTTTGAAGTTTGTTTCAAGAATCCCAGCTCTCGTTCCGCCAATCCCTTTGGCGTAAGCCATTGCCAAGGATCTTGCACTTCCTGAAGAATCCTGCTCAACTGCAAACAGTGCTGGAACTCCTTGACCATTCTGATATTCCCAACGAACAGTGTGTCCAGGTCCTTTTGGGGCAATCATCACAACATCTACAAAATTAGGAGGTTTGATAAGTCCGAATCTAATATTAAAGCCATGAGCAAAACTTAGTATCTTGCCTTCTTTTAAGTTTGGTTCTATTTCTTCAAGGTAAACATCTTTCTGAAACTCATCGGGGAGTAGAATCATAATCCAGTCTGCTTTTTCGCAAGCTTCAGAAACGCTAAAGACTTGTAGACCATCGCTAATAGCTTTGCTTTCAGACTTACTTCCTTTATATAATCCAACAATTACATCCATACCGCTATCTTTGAGGTTTAGGGCATGTGCATGACCTTGTGAACCATATCCAATAATCGCGATTGTTTTATTATTTAATAGACTTAGATCAGCATCTGTGTCGTAAAAGAGTTGGGTCATTAGTTGTAGCTTCTTTGCATTTGATAATTATTATTTTAGACTTTAGGGTGTAATTAGACCAAAAAATAATTAATTTAAGAATTAAAATTAAAATATTAATTTAGAAAATTTAAGACTGATTTGCTTCGCTTGGATGTGTTATTACTCTATCGATTAAGCCATAATTTTTTGCTTCTTCAGCGCTTAGAAAATAATCTCTATCAGTATCCTTTTCAATTTTTTCAAATGATTGGCCTGTCATATCTGCCATAGACATATTTAACATATCTTTAATTCTTAAAATTTCCTTAGCTTCTATTTCAATATCACTTGCTTGACGTTGAGATGTTCCTCCTAAGGGTTGATGAATCATTATTCTACTGTGAGGCAACGCAACTCTTTTACCTTTTGTACCAGCTGCCAATAGGAAGGCTCCCATAGAGGCTGCGAGCCCCACGCATATTGTTACTACATCACTTTTTACGTATTTAATAGTGTCATATATAGCCAAGCCAGCAGTTACTGACCCTCCAGGGCTATTTATATACAAATAGATAGGTTTGGAATTATCATCAGAATCTAAATAAAGCATTTGTGCAACAAGGCTATTAGCAATTCCATCATTCACTTCTTGTCCAAGAAAAAGAATCCTTTCAACTCCTAGTCTTGTATATATGTCGACCCATCTTTCGTATTGACTTCCTGGAAGTCTGTAAGGCACGCTTGGTGTTCCTATTGGCATGATTTTAAAATAATTTTGTGAGTGTTAAATTTTTTTTGGTAGATCTTTTTGACTTGTGAGTATTCTATCGATAACTCCATAATCTAGGGCTTCTTGGGGGTTAAGATAACTCATCCTGTCAGAGTCTTTTGAGAGTTCTTCGATTGTCTTACCAGTGTTACGAGATAAAATCTCCAGCATTGATTTTTTATTTTTCAAAACTTCCTCAGCTCTTATTTGGATATCGGTTGCTTGGCCTCTTGCTCCGCTTATAGGTTGATGCAAAACAATAGAAGCATGTGGAAGAGCAGCTCTTTGCCCCTTAGTGCCTGATGAAAGAATAACTGCAGCAGTACCCATTGCTTGCCCTATACATATTGTATGTACTTGAGGCTTAATGTAGCTTATTGTATCGCAGATAGCGAAAGCTTCTGTTTCGAAACCAACTGCGTCACCAGTATACCAACTTGTCCCAGTTGAATTGATATAGAAATAGATTGGTTTTTCTGGATCCTCAAACTCTAAATAAAGAAGTTGAGCAATGATTAGCTCAGTAACATCCATTCCTAGTTGTCTTTTCGCGTCATCATCTGAAAATAATGGTAAACCAAGATAAACAATTCGCTCTTTCAGTAAAAGAGAGGGGAGATCAGGGGGCGGAGTCCTCATAACGGTGTTTTCCCCGTAATAAGGAGCAGATACAGTCATTTGTATCACAAAATTAAGATTGTACTGATTCTAGCTAGATTTAGCCCTGTGTCGCTGGTGATTTAAAAGATTTGTTTGACTCAGGATTATTTATTAGTTTTCCAAAGACCATTCTTCCAGTGGGAGTTTGTAATGCTCCTGTGATTACAATATCTAATCTGCTTCCCACAAAATTCTTTGCCTCATCAATTACAACCATTGTGCCATCATCTAAATATCCAATACCTTGCATTTTTTCTTTGCCTTCTCTAACAATTTTTATATTAAGTGACTCTCCTGGTTGTACTTCTGGCCTTAAAGCAATAACCAAATCACTCAAATTCATAACTTTTAATTCTTTAACTTCAGCGATCTGAGAAAGATTATAATCAGCCGTAATTAAAGTTCCTGTCATATCCTCAGTAATTTTAAGTAGTTTTTCATCTACACCATTACCTTCATACTTTGTTGGGTTTATTACAAGTCTTCTCCCATATAAATCTCTTAATTCTTTCAATAACTTAAGGCCTCTTCTGCCTTTAGACCTTTTTTCATTACTGCTTGAGTCAGCTAATGTTTGTAATTCATCAATTACACTTTGAGCAACAATTAATTGACCTTCCAATAATCCGCAACTTAATAGACCATTTATTCTTCCATCAATAATTACGCTGGTATCAAGAATTTTTGGACTTGCAGCAGGGAGGATCCCTTCGTTGACTAAATATGCATCAGTGTTATTTGGATTGAATAATCTCAATAATGTCCTTCCATGGGTATCTGCCAGCTTATAACCAAGCGCACCAAAGAAAATGTTGCTTAATATAGCTGCCAAGG
>CACBBE010000037.1 GCA_902537395.1 uncultured Synechococcaceae cyanobacterium | reverse complement strand
ATGTAGGACATTTAAGATCAACAATAATAGGAGATTCAATATCCAGAATTTTCGAGTTAAGAGGTTATCAAGTATTAAGACTAAATCATGTTGGCGATTGGGGAACACAATTTGGAATGCTTATTACTCAGCTCAAAGATTTAAATTCAAATGATTTAGAGAAGATAGGCAAAATTAAGATAAGTGATTTAGTTGAATTTTATAAAGAATCAAAAAAAAGATTCGATAATGAACCTGAATTCCAAAAAAGATCTAGAGAGGAAGTAGTTAAGTTACAAAGTGGAGATATTAAATCGATTCAAGCTTGGAAATTATTGTGTGAGCAATCTAGAAAAGAATTTGATGAAATCTATAAAAATTTAAAAATAAAAA
Organism: uncultured Synechococcaceae cyanobacterium; assembly: GCA_902537395.1. Lineage (GTDB taxonomy): Bacteria > Cyanobacteriota > Cyanobacteriia > PCC-6307 > Cyanobiaceae > Prochlorococcus_A. Next base: position 5,002 of record CACBBE010000037.1, on the reverse strand, counting down.
TAGAAGAAAGAGGTGAATCTTTTTATAATCCCTTCTTAAAATCAGTTATTGAAGATTTGAATTTAAAAAAAATATTAGTAGAAGATCAAGGAGCAAAATGTGTATTTTTAGATGGGATTACTAATAAAGAAGGCAAACCTTTACCATTAATTATTCAAAAAAAAGATGGAGGTTTTAACTATGCCACCACAGATCTTGCTGCTATAAGATACAGATTCAATAAACCTCCAAATGGGGATGATGCTTCGAGAATTATTTATGTAACTGATCATGGACAAGCAAATCATTTTGCTGGAGTTTTTCAAGTTGCAAAAAAAGCAAAATGGATTCCAGACAATTGCCAAGTAGACCATGTCCCTTTTGGTTTAGTTCAAGGAATTGATGGCAAAAAACTAAAGACAAGGGAAGGTGAAACAATACGTTTAAAAGATTTATTAAAAGAAGCAGTTAGAAGAGCAAAAGAAGATTTATTGAAAAGATTAGAAGGTGAAAATCGTTATGAGACAGAAGATTTTATTGCAAATACTTCAAGAATAATTGGATTAGGAGCTGTTAAGTATGCAGATTTAAGTCAAAATAGGATTACAAATTATCAATTTAGTTTTGATAAAATGCTTTCCCTAAATGGTAATACAGCTCCTTATTTGTTATATACACTTGTAAGAATTGCAGGAATTAAAAGAAAAAATGATTTTGCTTATGACTCTAAAGATTTTCAATATACAAATTATGAACATAAATCTGAGTGGAAACTTATCAGAAAATTACTTAAGTTTGATGAAGTCATAATATCTATTGAAAAAGACTTAATGCCAAATAGATTATGTAATTATCTGTTTGAGCTATGTCAGACTTTTAATAGATTCTATGATCAAGTTCCAATACTCAAAGAAGAAAAATATATAAAAATTTCTAGACTGAATTTATGTGATCTAACTGCAAAAACACTAAAATTAAGTTTAGAGCTTCTAGGAATTGAAACTTTAGAAAGAATGTAATGAATGATTTTGATCAATTAAATAATCTTTTCCCAAGACCAAGAGAAGAAATAATAAATATGCAGTCTTACTCTGCACCTTTAGAAAATAGAAGAAATTTACTCCGCTTAGACTTTAATGAAAATACTCTAGGTCCAAGTCCTAATGTTTTCGAGGCATTACAATCGATAAAATTAAATGAGATTTCAATTTACCCAGAATATAATTTATTAAAAAATTTTTTATGTGATAAATATCTTGATTCAAGAAAATTTGATAATGATGAAATAGGAATTTTCAATGGAGCAGACGCTGCAATAAATGCAATCTTCAATTGCTTTGGAGAAAAAGATCAAATATTTCTAACCACGAATCCAACTTTTGGTTACTATTCTCCTTGTTCAGAAATGCGAGGAATGAAGAAAATAACTTGTTCTTACATTGGAGAAAATTTTCTATTTCCCATCGAAGAATTTAGTGAAAAAATTATAAAGTTTAATCCAAAGTTAATATTTATTTGTAATCCAAATAATCCGACAGGAACTGTTTTAAGTGCTCAAGAGATAATTAAGTTAGCAAATATCAAAAATGATTCATTGATAATTGTTGACGAACTATATGAAAAATTTAATGGAGATAGTCTTCTTGAATCGATAGATTTTGAAAAGAATAACAATATTATAATTATCCAATCTCTCTCAAAAACAGCGGGTTTAGCTGGTTTAAGAATAGGTTTTACTTTTGGCAATAAAAATTTAATTAATTACATTAATAAAGTTACAGGACCATATGATGTAAATAGCTTTGCTATAACGGCAGCATTAGCAGCACTTAAAGACAAATCATATATTGATAATTATGTTTTAGAAGTAAAAAAAGCAAGGGAATGGATTTTAAATAAATTTAAATCAACAAAAATCAGAACTCATTTTAGTGGTGGTAATTATTTCTTAATTTGGCCAAAAAAAGATCCTAAAATTTTAATACAACAGATGAGAGGAAAAGGTATTCTTATCAGAAGTATGGAAAACAAAAAAGATATTGGTAAGTCAATAAGGGTTAGTATTGGAACTAAAGATCAAATGATTTTTTTCTGGGACAATTACAAGGTCTTAGATTTAATAAATTAATTACCAAAAATATAAATTATATTTTGATCGATTCTTTTAGGTTTTATTTTAAAATCTTTTCCAACATATTTTACTTTAAAATTTTTCATATTTTCGATAAACAAATCAGCATTTGAGAAATCGCATTCTTTGTTAATTTTTTTGCCACGAGCAAAGTGAACAGGAATAACTACTTTAGGTTTTAGAAGCTTAACTATTCTTGAAGCCTCTTGCCCATCATAAGATTTTATTCCTCCTCCAATTGAAATAAACAAGATATCTGGGCGAGACAAAATAATTTGACTATTGATATCAATATCACCAGCAGCGCCTCCCATATGAACAATTTTAAGGTCATTCTGCTCCCAACTCCAAACAGTTGCCATCCCAAATCTTCTTCCATCTACTCTGTCATGTGGGACGGAAATGCCATTTAATAAAATATCCTCAAATTGATAGATTCCTGGCTCTACAAACATTAATTGATTATTAGGATTATATCCTTCATCTGGAAGCCTAGAACTTGCCAAAATAAAATCTGAGTTGACTTCTTTTGGCTCTTTTAAATTACTTGCACAACCTATTGCTTTAAAGGGATTTATAAGAATCGATTTTTCAGCACTATTAATTAAGAAACTACTATGTCCAAGACTTTTTATTACTAAATTCCTTGCCAATAATGAGGTAGGTAAAAAAGAGCTAAATAATATAAAAAAGAAAATGTTTTTAATTTGAGAAATCATATTGTTAATTTTTTTGTATTTTACTTTTGTTCAGCCATTTTTAGAAAATTACTAATTAATTTATGACCAAATTGTGTCAATACACTTTCAGGATGAAACTGTACTCCATGTAAATGCTTATATTCTTTGTGAGAAATAGCCATAATAGTTGAGTCTTCTAAAGTCGCAGTTATTTCGAAACAAGTTGGTAATGAACTTGAATCAACTATAAGACTATGATATCTAGTCGCCACAAATGGAGTCTCGATATCTTTAAACAAACCTTTTTTATTATGAAATATTTTGGATGTCTTACCATGCATAAGTTCTTTCCCAACTATAACCTTACCTCCAAAAGCTTGGGCCAAAGCTTGATGCCCTAAACAAACTCCTAATGTCGGAATATTTTTAGATAATTTTTTTAATAATGGCAGACAAATTCCAGATTGATCTGGATTGCCAGGACCTGGAGATAATAGGATGCCACTAGGATTTAGTTTGATAATTTCATCTAAAGAAATTTCATCATTTCTTTTAACTATTAATTCTCTAGTTATTTCATGCTCAACAGAAAGTTCTCCTAAATATTGAACAAGGTTATATGTAAAACTATCGTAATTATCAATAACAAGAAACATATTTATAAAGATTCAAATAACAACTTAATTTGAGGAACAAAAATATATACAGCAATAATAACAGAATTAATGGAAGCTAATAAAACTGCTCCTGCAGAAGTATCTTTTGAAATTTTAGCCAAACTACTAAATTCTTTTTTTACTAATAAATCAACTATGGATTCAATAGATGTGTTTAATATTTCTAATATTAAAACAGACATAATTGTGGCAATCAAAATTACATAATTACTTTGACTAATTTGCAGTAAAAAGCCAATTATTAAGCTTATAACTGCAAAAATTAATTGAATTTTAAAATTTCTTGAAGTTTTTAAGACGTAACTAATGCCACTAAAAGCATACTTAAAACTTTTTAATACATCATTAGAAGTTTTATATGATTCTATTCTATTTTTTAGAGAATTTATTTTTTTGTCCATGGATTTTTAATCTAATTTTTTAATTAAATATTCCTGAAAATTTAACATATTTTCTAAATCAAGATCATTATTATGTTCCCATCCCAAAAGATGTAAAAATCCATGACTAGCCAACCAGAGCATTTCTTTATAGATTGAATGTTTATATTCATAAGATTGCTCAAGTGCGATCTCTAATGATATAAATATATCTCCCAACTCTATATATTCTAAATTATTTAAAGAGTCACCAGAAATAATTGGAAAAGATAGCACATCAGTTGGTCCATTTTTTTGCATCCACTTCTGGTTCATAAAAGCAATTTCTTGATTAGATATTATCTGTAAGCCTAATGAAAAAGATTTTTTTTCAAAAATAAAATTTGGCAATTTATAATCGTCTTTTTTTAATATTATTTTTATCCAAGATAAAAAAACTTTCTCCCAAAAATTAGATTCAAAAATAAGCTTATTTTGAGGATCTCTTAACTTATTAGAAAATTGAGAAAATTCATTACATTTAAAAACCAAATCTAAATTTATTTCAGAAATAATTTTTTCTGTCATACCTTTTTAAACAGGAATATTAGGCTTACCTATTGTGGCTACAAGTATTAATATCCCAATTAAAACTAGAAAGGTTATTGAAAAATGAGAAATACTTTTTGAACCCTTCCTTACCATATTTCGCATAGCAAGCTTTATAAAACTTGGAGGAGCAACCCTTTTTTCTATATTTTCTTTTTTATTTTTCATTAGTTATTCAATAGATTCCTTAGAAGAAATATTCATTCGTAATAATTCATGAATAAATGGTTCAAGTCCACCATCTAAAACACTATCTAAGTCGTTAGTCTCCTGCAAAGTCCTGAGATCTTTTACCATTTGATAGGGATGGAAAACATAATTTCTTATTTGATTGCCCCATGCAGCTTCCACAATATCACCTTTAATATCAGCGACTTCTGCAGCTCGTTGTTCTTTAGCAATCACTAGTAGTTTAGACTTGAGAAGTAACATTGCTTTTTCTTTATTTTGTAATTGAGATCTTTCTTGTGTACATCTTACTGAAATCCCTGAAGGCAGATGTACAATTCTAACCGCTGTTTCTACTTTATTAACATTTTGGCCTCCAGCCCCACCAGATCTACTTGT
>CACBBE010000036.1 GCA_902537395.1 uncultured Synechococcaceae cyanobacterium | reverse complement strand
TCTATGACTTTGTCCACAAGAGCAAAAGGATATCTATGAGGTAACAAACCTAGTATGTGCTCAGAAGAAAGTTGATTATTTTCACTGGATAATTTCTTTTCCAAAACAATTAAAAATAAGATTAATTTTTTAGCGATGAGGCCAATAAAGCATTTAAAGAATGTGATCCTTTATAAACTAAAATTTGAGCCTTAGGTAACCCTACCAAAGCCAAGTCCCCAATAAGGTCTAAAATTTTATGTCTTATTGGTTCATTATCAAATCTTAATGGTGGATTAACCCATTTATCACCGTCACAAACAAGGGCATTTTCCAAACTTCCGCCTTTTATTAATCCAAGCTCACTTAACTCTTGAAATTGATCTTTGAAACCAAATGTTCTAGCAGGAGCGATCATTTCAACAAAACTTTTTGGATTTAAATCAATCACAAAAGTTTGATTTCCAATAGCTTTATAGGAAAAACTTATAGTGGATATAATTGTAGTTTTTTCAGATGGAGTTGCTGCTATTACTGAACCTTCTTTATTTAAAATTATAGATTTATTAATCTCTTGAAAAAAATTATTTGGTTTAGGTGCCTTTTTTATCCCAACTTCTTCGAAATCTTTAACCCACTGAATTGCTGATCCATCTAAAAGTGGAATCTCTTTCCCATCAACCTCAATATGAATATAACTTAACCCGCACCCAGCCAATGAAGATAATAAATGTTCGATAGTATACAAATTTCTCCCCCCTAATTTAACCGCAGTACAAAGCATGGAACTTCCAATTAAATCTTGAGTAAGCTTAAAAATCTCGCCAGGTTTATCCCTGAAAGAAACATAATATCCTTCTTTTTCATAAGGAGAAATTGTAACTCTTGTTTTTTCTCCACTATGAAGGCCTATACCTTCTCTGGAGATAACACCAGCCAAGGTATAGCAGAAATCATAATTAGTAGGCCAAGAAAACACTTAAAACTTCCATCCAACTCCAAGTGTATATCTCCAATCTCCACTTAGGTCCTTACTAGCAACATCTAATCTTAATGGCCCAATTGGCGTCTTCACTCCAACCCCTCCTCCAAGCGAATACCCAGAACCAGATTTCTGTAATAATTTGCCGGGTTTACCTGGGACATCCTTTTGAGAACCTAGATCACTGCCTGCGTCAACAAATAAAGCTCCTGATATCATTCTCCAAACAGGAAATCTATATTCTGCAGTACCTTCAACAAAACTTTTACTAACAGCTAAATCACAAGATCCCCACCCTCTAACTGATGATGTTCCTCCCATACAAAATGATTCATAAGGAGGCAGTTCCCCAAGAATAGTTCCAGCCTTAAATTGAAACCCAATAGTTTGAGGACAATCTTCAATAGTAGCTTTACTAGATTTACATGCTTTGGTTAAATTGATCAGTTTTGTGGGTATAAAATAAGAATATGATGCTCTCATTCTATTAAAAGTTGGAGAATTTTTTCCCATTGAAACAAATTGTTCAGTACCAAAAGTAAATTTATTTCCTGCAGTTGGGTTAATGGAACTGTTCAAATTATTTCTAGAAGTACTTGCGATAACACTCACTAATGTATTTTCTTCAGGGCATGAACCATCATTTGGAGTAAATCCAATACAGATAATATCATTTATATTTCCTGTTGTTGGAGTCCTATCACCATAAGGTTTTTTATTGCCATCACCATCAATCATCTTTACTTTCTTAAAGTTCATTCCTGCAAGAACTCTCCATTTGGCGACCTTAAATGGATCTCCTCCATTTAATGGCCTTGAGAAAGAAAATCCACCTCCTGTTTTTTCTAAAACTATTGACGAAAAAGTATCAGAGGATGAAGTATTAGTATCATCTACTGCGTATATACGCCCATTATTTTCACTTTTAAATTCTTGTGGATAATCTCTGCTTAAAAAAAGATTTGTTCTAAAAGATGTTTTATGTTTATCTCCTTTAATCCATGGATCAGATAATGAAAAATTATAGGTGGTTGAATATTCTCCGAAATTTAGATTCAAATTTGTAGACCATGCTCTTCCTAGAGTATTTGTCTCCTGCAAACCAATTGAGGCGAAGATACCTGAACCATTGCTATATCCTAGTCCACCTGTTAATGATCCTGTTCTTTGTTCGCTCAAGTCTAAAAAAATTATGACTTGACCAGGATTAAAATTGTCAGGACCAAGGGAAACTTTTACATCATCAAATAATGATGTGGCATATAGTCTGCCTATATCAGCTTCTAAAATTTTTCTATTAAAAATGGTGCCAGGTTGTGTTTTTAATTCTCTCTTAATGACCCAATCCTTTGTTTTCCCTTTTCTAGGTTTTCCATCAATAACAAATTCACCATCAGAATCAGGGAATCTTATTTTTACGTCAGATATAATACCCTCAGAAACTTTTAATGTTACTATTCCGTTTTCAGTGATTCTATCGGGGCCACTAATTCTAACTAAAGAATAACCCTCTTTTTCATAACGTTTTTTTATTATTTCTATCTTATTTTGAAATTCATTTAAGTTAAGAGTTGTCCCATAAAAATTATTAAAAATATCATCTACATATTTATTAGAGATTACAGAGTCTTTTGGTTTAAGTTCAACTTTTTCCAAAATTGGATTAGGCACTACATTTACTATTAGCCTCACACCTAATGGCCCATCTTGAGACTTTATTTTAACTCCTGAAAACCAACCACTAGCATAAATTGCGTTAAGGTCTTGATTTAAAATTTGATTATCAACAATACTTCCAGGCTTTATGCTCATAGAATCATATGCAGCCAATTCAAGTTTTCTACCCTCAGGATGATTTTCCCAACCTTCGATTATTATTTCTGAGATAACAACACTTTCTTCATTATTTTCATTAATATTTTCGGCGAGAAGAAATTTCTTCTCTTTTTTGAAATCATTAACTTGAAAAAAATTATTATTAATGCTTGCTATTTCTAATTTTTTTATTGATTTATCATAGTCACTTGGCAAATACTTAGCAGCCAGTTCTGAATTATTTGATATCAAAATCAATGGAGTGCAGGCAACATTTGTGAAAACCTTTCCAAATTTTAAAAAATGTTTTTGCATAGTATTTTTGATTAAGATTAATAAGTCATTATTTATTCATTTAGCTTAAAGATAATCGTTAATTCTTCGGTTAATTTCACTATAAGCTTCAATTAAACCACCTAAATCATTCCTAAATCTATCTTTATCTAAACTTACAATTGTATCATTTTTTTGGTTTAGATCCCACAATCTACAATTGTCAGGACTTATTTCATCTCCTAGAAGAATATTATTCTTAAAATCATAACCAAATTCCAATTTGAAATCCACAAGTTGAAGTTGAATATTTTTAAAAAAACTTTTTAGGATTACATTAACTTTTAAAGTTAAATTAATTATTAACTCTAATTCATCTGAGCTTAATATGTTCATTAATTCAATTCTATCTTTTGTAATAAGGGGATCATTAAGTTCATCATTTTTAAGATAGATATCAATTAGTGGTTTTGATAGGATAGTTCCAGGTTTGATAGTAGTTTGTTTACACAAAGAACCATAAGCAGTATTTCTAAGAACAATTTCTAAAGGAATTACTTTTATTTTTTTTGCAATCATTGTATTTTCATTTTCAAGTTCAATAAAATGAGTTGGAATATTCTTGTTAATGAGAATCTCAAAAATTCTTGCACTTATTAAGCAATTAAGTTTGCCTTTACCTTCAAATTTTTCTTTTTTTAATGCATTAAAAGCTGTAGCATCATCCTTGAATTCAATTCTTACTTTTTCTACATCATCATGAGTAAATACTTTTTTGGCTTTACCTTCATAAATCAACTCATATTTATTATTCATTAACTTAATACCTCATTATTATTACTAAAGTACTTTTTATAATTAACATATTTATTAGAGATCAACTTCAAATGATTTTATTTCATTTTAACTGATTATTCATCGAAACCTCATAACCTTAAAAAACAAATATATGGGAATTCATTCACCTAGTTCTAGGAACTTTATTAGATTAGAAAATATTTTAATAGTTGGGAATGGAGGGAGAGAAAACTCTTTGGCTTGGGCTATTCAAAAAAATGAATTAGTTAAAAAAGTTTATTTAATGCCTGGTAACGCTGGTTCAGAAAGAATAAAGAAATGTGAAAGAATAAAAATTGATATAAATAATAAAAATGAACTAGTCCAGAAGCTTAATTTTTTTAAGATAGATTTAGTCGTTATTGGACCAGAAATTCCTCTTGCGAATGGATTAGCTGATTTTCTTCGAAATAAGGGTTTTAAAGTGTTTGGTCCTAATAAAGATGGAGCAAAACTAGAATTTAGCAAATCTTGGGCGAAGGAATTTATGCAAGACGCAAATATTCCAACTGCAAACTTTTGGAAAGTCAATTCTCTAGAAGAAGCAAAAAAAATTATTAATTCATCATCAATTCCACTTGTAGTAAAAGCTGATGGTCTAGCTTCAGGTAAAGGTGTTTTTATTCCTAATTCAAGAGATGAATGCTTTAAAGCAGCAGAGACAATTTTTAATGGAAAATTTGGCAACTCTGGGAATGTAGTTGTTCTAGAAGAAAAAATTCAAGGCCCAGAAGTTTCAGTTTTTGCTTTATGCGATGGGAAGAGATATACATTACTTCCTACCGCCCAAGATCACAAACGTCTTAATGAAAAAGATAAAGGTCCAAATACAGGAGGTATGGGGGCTTATTCTCCTGCCCCATTATTAACAGAAGATTACCTTGATAGAATTATCAAAGAGATAATTGAACCTACAATAAATGAGCTAAATAAAAGAAATATTGACTATAGAGGCGTAATTTATTTTGGGTTAATGATCACAAAATCTGGGCCCAAGGTTATAGAATATAATTGTAGATTTGGTGATCCAGAATGCCAAACGATAATGCCCTTGGTGGATCAAAATTTTGTATTTCTTTTAGAAAAGTGCTCAATGGGAATTTTAACTGGTGACGAAAAAATTAATACTTCCGATAAAGTTAGTGGTTGCGTAATAGCGACCTCCAAAGGTTATCCTCACGATTATATAACTGGCTATAAAATAGAAATAGGCAAGATTGATTCAAATGATTGTCAAATTTTTGATTCAGGTACTTCTTTTAGTGAAAGTGGGGATTTATTAACTTCTGGAGGAAGAGTCTTAAGTATTGTCTGTCAAGATAAAGACTTCGATACGGTTTTTGAAAAAGCCTACAAAAATTTAAAAGAAATTCATTTTGAGGGTATTTACTTTAGAAATGATATAGGTCATCAAGTGAGAAAAAACTTTTCAAAGGAGTATTAAGCTTATGGTGGATACCAATAATCGAGAAAGTAGAAAATATAACATCAGTGAAAATGAAGATTTGAATACTAATTATTGGATTAATGGACTTCTCGCTTGGTGGAGTCGTTTCAGCTTAAGAACAAAGTTATTAGCCATAGCAACTC
>CACBBE010000035.1 GCA_902537395.1 uncultured Synechococcaceae cyanobacterium | reverse complement strand
TTTTCTATTTCACTTTTAAGTAAATATGTTTGATCGAAGTATTTAATTTAAACGACTTACCAGTACATTTTATACTCTTAAATCGCTCTCTGCGTAGGAGGATATTTAGTGGTCAATTACTTTTTAGATCTAATTTTAATTTTCAAATCTTCATTTAAATGATTTTTTCTAAAAGATTTTTAAATATTTATCAAAATTATTATGAATAATTTATTAGTGAGAGATGTTAAGTATCTAGATGAACAATACAGAATAGGTGAAGGCATAATTTCGGATGATGCATTTAAGCAACTTGAAAAGCTCTTTATTCCTATTGATCGAAAGACTGACTACTTTAATCAAAAAAATAATATACTTTTGCCAAAATTAGCCAAAGAAAACTATAAAGAATTTTTGGAAAGTTTATTAACAAAAACAAGATTAAGCATTCAACCAAAAATTGATGGTTGTGCTATTGCAATTAGATATCTAGATGGCAAGTTTAATAAAGCTATTACAAAAAAAGGATTTGATGTCTCAAGCAAAATTAAACAAATTAAAAATGTCCCCGATTGTATTCCTATCAAACGAGATTTTCAAATTAGAGGTGAACTATACGCTACAAACCAAGTTGCCGGCATTTCCCAAAGAATTACAAGAAAATACCTCAATGATAAGAAAGGGATTGGAGAAAGTCTCCGCTTTTGCTGTTTCCAAATACTTAATGGAAGACTTAATCAATACGAAACCCTTAACTATCTTAAAAAATGTGGCTTCAGCACCCCTGACAGTTACTTCACAAATCATACAAGCGAAATCCAAATATATAAAAAAAATTGGTTAGAGAAAAAAATATTTGCGAAATATCCAACTAATGGGATAGTTGTAAAAATAAATAGTAGGAAATTACAGTTACTTAGAGAGAAAAGTTTATCTCAAAATAACGAATGGCAATATGCAATTGAAAATAATATTAAATAGTACCTTCAATAAGAGCTCACGATACTGACTTCCAGTATTTACAGTGGAAAAGTAATTAAATTTTGGTTAAATTCCAAAGCAATTTGCAGGATTACTAAATGACTGCCACTATTTCAAGACCTAAAATCTCTAACTGGGAAACATCTAATATTCCAAACCTTACAGGCAAAACAGCTCTAATTACTGGTGCGAATAGTGGTCTTGGATACTACACTGCAAAGGCCTTAGCAGAAAAAAATGCTCATGTTGTTATAGCTTGTAGATCACTTGAAAAAGCTAATCAAACTATCAAAAAACTTAAATGTCTTAATCCTGAAGGATTATTTACACCTTTAGAATTAGATTTGTCAGATTTAAAAAATATTGTTGAAGTTCAGTCCAAAATTTTTGATAATTTTGAAAATTTGGATTTATTAATCAATAATGCGGGCATTATGCATCCGCCTAAAACTCTTAGTGCCCAAGGATATGAAATACAATTTGCAGTTAATCATCTAGCTCATATGCTTTTGACTCTAAAGCTACTTCCAATTATTGAAAAAAAAGAAGAATCTAGAATAGTGACGGTGACTTCCGGAGCACAATTTTTTGGCAAAGTTGGTTGGAAAAATCTGAAAGCCGAGTACTATTACAACAAATGGGAATCTTACTCCAATAGCAAATTGGCAAATGTCATGTTTGCTTTGGAACTAAATGAAAACTTAAAGCACAAAAATATACTTTCTTTAGCTGCTCATCCAGGAATTGCAAAAACAAATCTCTTTACTGCTCAAAAACCTAACCCTGGTCCATTAGAAACATTCTCATTGGAATTATTTAGTCCTATTTTTCAAACTGCTGAGATGGGTGCTTTACCTCAGCTTTTTGCAGCTACTTCCCCAGACGCAAGAGGCGGTGATCATTATGGTCCTAGATTTAATTTCAGAGGTCATCCAAAACTATCCCCTACTTCTCCTTTCGCCATGAATAAAAAAGAAAGAAAAAATTTATGGGGGAAGAGCCTCGAAATACTTAATAACTTCTTATAAATTTTTCATTTTTACTAACTTTAGAAAATACTTCAAGATATGTAATTCACTCTCTGAGAGTTTCATAAATTCTGTTAAGGCGTCATAATTTTTTTCATCAATTTTTTTTGACAATTGAATAAAACTATCATGGTTTTCATTAACAAAGCGCTCAGCAATCTGAGACGGAGTTAAACCCTTTTCAATTAATTCACCTGGAGCATTTTTCTCCCACTTTTCATAAAACCAAGAGAACCAATATTTTGCAGTATTATCTTCCATTAATTAACTTTTCTTGGGCGAATACTATAAATACTAAAGAAAAATCTCATGATTGAATTACCCTTTAAACACAATTAATATAAATGCAATTATAAATTTAATGATAGATAATCATTCAAGTAAAAGAAATATTAATCTTGTAATTGGATTAGGTAAATCTGGATTTTGGGCTGCCAAATATTTGAGAAGCATCAATAAGAGAGTAATTATTTGGGAATGTAAAGATGGGATAGAATTCTTAGAAAGAAAAACAGCATTAGAAGAGCTTAATATCATAGTTTCTCTAAATAAAGAATTTGTATTTGAAGAAATTCAACCTTTTTTGAAAGAGATCGAATCTGTTGTTGTAAGTCCATCAATACCTTATGACCATATAACTATTATTAAATTAAAAAAAAAGGGAATTAAAGTAATTGGAGAAATTAATGTTGCATGGGAAATTTTAAAAGACACAAATTGGATAGGTATTACTGGCACTAATGGCAAGACTACTGTTACTCATCTACTAAGCCATATACTCTGTGATACTGGATTATATGCTCCTTTTGCTGGAAATATTGGTACACCTTTATGTAAGTATGCTCACTCCAAAAAACATGAAAAAATTGATTGGGTTGTAGCTGAATTAAGCAGTTATCAAATAGAAATATCTCCAGAAATAAAACCTAATATTGGAATATGGACAACTTTCACAGAAGATCATCTTGAAAGACATAAAACACTTGAAAACTATTTCAACATAAAAAAAAGCTTGTTAGAAAAATCTGATTTTAGAATTTATAATTATGACGATAAAAACCTTAGAAATCACTACAGTGCGCTATCAAGAGGGGTTTGGATAACAACTAGTTTCGATAAATCAAATTTTATTCATTGCGATTATTGGATAGATGAACAAGCGTACATTGTTGAGAGAGGGAAGAAATTATTCAAACTTGAACATTTTTCTTTAAAAGGAATGCATAATCTTCAAAATCTTTTAATGGTAATTGCAGCAGCAAGAAAAGTTGGATTATCTGGCAAGAAGATTCAAGATTCTTTATCTAATTACAAACAATTACCCCATAGGATGGAAACAATTTATAAAAATAATAATCTGGAAATCATTAATGATAGTAAAGCTACAAATTTTGACTCATCTATTGCAGGAATAAGTTCAATTGAAGGTCAAATAATAGTCATTGCTGGGGGTAGATTAAAAGGTAATGAATATGGTGAGTGGATAAAAGTTTTAAAGAAAAAAGTTAAATATGTTTTCCTATTTGGAGAAAGCTCAAAAGTCCTAAAAATGGCGCTTATTAATGAAGGATTTAAAAAAAATATTTTTGAATTTTCAGAACTTAAAGAGCTTTTAAATTTTGTTTTTAATTATTTACAAAATAATAGGGTCGGCACATTATTATTCTCACCTGCATGCTCTAGTTTTGATCAATTCAAAAATTATGAAGAGCGTGGAGATTATTTCAAGAAACTAATAAGTGAAAAAGTAAAGGTTAATAAATCCATTTTTTGTTCAAGTAACATTACGTAATTTTCAGGTCGGTCATCACAACCGTTTACCCTCTAGCAAATATTCACTTAATTAGTTAGATTTTGACTATAAATTAACCACAAGCAATGAGTGAATCTAACAATTTACCTCAAGCAATAAGTCATAAAAAATTAAGTTACTTGATGCTTAAGGCACAAAAAGATTCTCATTTTTCTGATGAATTAGCCGAAATAGAAAGCCCTGAAAAAAGAGAATTTGAAGAGTTAATCAAAAATTGGGAGGCTTCAACTAAGAAGGTAGTTAATGAGTTATCAAAAAGAAAAGAGAATTTACTAAAAGATAAATCACCAAATTCTTTAATTGCACTTGGTGCTATGGAAGTGCACCTTAATATGGCTTTGCAAGCCTTAAATGCATTTAATAAAGGAGTTGATGGGTAAAAAACAACAGATAAATTATAAGGAAGGCATCGAAAATAAGAGAAAATCTAAGTTTATTTCAGTATCTATAGAAACATCATCATAATAATTAACTTCAAAACCCAATCCATCTCCAGATTCGAGAAATATATTTGAATTAGAGTTTTTACTTTTTAACAAAAGATTACCTTCTATTATTTGTATCCAATTATATTTATCGATTTTTAATGGCAATTTTTTTTCTTTAATTGGCTTATATTTACAACGCCATAAAGAGATACTTTGATTTAGAAAAAGCTTATTATTTTTACCGTCTTTGTAATTAAAAATAAGATTGTCCCACAACTTTTCATTTAATGAAATTTGATCATATCGAGGTTTGATATTTTCTTTTTGAGGGTATATCCAAATCTGGAACAACTTACAGTTCTCATTTTCTTCATTCTTCTCGCTATGAGAGATTCCAGTACCTGCAGACATAACTTGTACTTCATCTTTGTGAATTTTTCCAAGATTGTTTAAAGAGTCTCTATGAGTTATTGCTCCTTTTGTTACGACAGTAATTATTTCCATATTTGCATGAGAATGTGTATTAAATCCTGCATTAGGAGAAATAATATCTTCGTTTATAACTCTAATTTTCCCGAAATTATCCCATTTTGGATCTCTATGCTCTGCGAAAGAAAATGAATGCATTGAATGCAGCCAATCTCTTCTTGATAAAAATCTATCATCGGATTTTCTTATTTTAATAATATTAAAAACCATCAAATTTAAATAGAATAAAGAAATTCTAAATAATTAGAAAAATATTTGTAAAATTTTTTTGATAAATTATTCCAAAAAAAAAAGCAATTATCAAATTTAAAAATTTATTTTACTTTGAGCCTTATTAGCCTTTATCAATATTTTTTGTGCTTCATCTCTTGTAAGGCATTTTTCTGCTTTTACATTTAAGTTTTTAAGTTTTTTCAGTTGCTTTGTGTTACTCATAATTTAACCCGTTCTTAAAGTTATCTTAACATAATTTTAAATTAATTATCTCTTAAACCTTTGCATCAAATAGTTTTTACAGCTTTGAGAATGGAATTATCAGAACAGTATAGAGGATGTATTGGATTATCTTTGATTGTTTTCTTGATCAAAAGCGGTCCAAGAGGATTATCGAAATTATTTTTTCTAATTGAGTTATATTGCATTATTTTTTTTAATATTCTTTTATTTCTATTTAGAAATTTCCCTTTGTTACCCCAACCTAACCATAAATCACAATTTTTATTTTCAGACCAGAGTTTTAAGTTTTTAAAAATATGATTATTATTTAAATACCCAACAGGGTTTTTGTGATTAAAAAGTCTTGCTGGATTACTTGAAATAAGAGCAAATAAATTTATTAATATTACTTTGCCATAATTATTATTTTTCGAGATTTTAATTATCTTTTTTGTTGTATTATCCAAGAAAACTGCATCTGATAATGAAGGATTTAGACCAATAAAAATAATCTCTTTTTTAGATTTAGAAATCTTATAACTTAAACTCCATCTATATATTTTGTTAGCACTTATTAAACAATTTCTTTCTAAAACTAAATTTTTCAACCTAAACCTACACCTCTAGCCATAAGAGTTGCGAACAAAGGTATTGTCGCAAAGCCAACTAATTCGGTGGTAATGATTAGTCTAAACCTCTTCACTAGGTTTTCTGAAATTTCAGGTAGTTTATTCTTACTTATTGGAATTGCCCAGAGGATATATGTTGTCGTTGGGTATAAAGAAAGTAAGCCAACCAAAATGTAGAGCGAAACCTTTATCCAAAACACAGGATTATCCGTATAGAAATCACCTCCTTGACCAAAATACTTAACACGCAAAATCCCAGTAATTAATATTGCAACTCCTGCCAAACCATAAACCACATCTGCAATTATCATTGAGATCGTCTCATTTCTATTAAGACCTACTTTTAGGGTCAATCTTTCAAACAAAAGAGAACCGAAACACAAAATAATTCCTAAATAATGAACATATGCTACTAATGCACTTTTAGCAATTTCACCTGTTAATAAAGTTCCTAATAACATGTTCGAGTCAAAATTTATACAATCCTAACCACCAAATGAAGAATTTGTTTAGAAATAAATTAATAACTTAAAAGCAAGGTATTAAATCTAAGACTCTAAAAAAC
>CACBBE010000034.1 GCA_902537395.1 uncultured Synechococcaceae cyanobacterium | reverse complement strand
TTTAATTCAAATAGAAAATTTAATTTCATTAATAATTTGAAGTTGACCATAGTAAAAATTTGCTTTCGCAATTTTTTCAGAATCTTTTAATTGATCAAAAAAAACAAACCCAAGGGTTTCCCATAATGAAGATCCGCAAACATTATTCAATTCATTTTTTGCTTCCCTAGCAAAATTATCTAGTTTTCGTTCAAGATTTTTAGATTTAGAAACAGACATAGTAAGAATATCAATATAGTACAAATATACTATATTAGTCAAAAATTGCAATATTAAAAAGGTAATCTCTTTTTTTCTTCGATATTTAGATCGGCTTCCATTTCCCTTAATCTTTTAAGTATTTGTTGGTAGTACTCTTTTATGTAACTTTCTAGTGATGTCATATCTTCTTTTTTTAGTCCTAATATTTCGTAAGTTTTGCTCATGTCAGCATCTAATGATTCACCACTGCTTGTCACTTCAGCGAAAGCCAATCTTTCAGCAACATTTAAAGAATCTTGGAAAAAGGAAACTACTTTTTGAGTGAGACTAATTAAGAAGGGGGAAACTCTAAAAATTTTCGCTTTTTTTTCACTATATTTTTCACATAAAGAAATAACTTCGTTTGAATCCCATGCTTTTGGACCTACTAATGGCAATGATATTCTGTGAGTTTTTGGATTATTTATTGCTGCTATTACAACTTTCGCCATATCTTGAGTATTCATATAAGAAATTTTAGTTGGAGTCCCACTCATCCATACTGCTTGGCTATCCAAGATTGGTATAGCAAATTGGCCAATAACTCCTTGCATAAAAGCTGCACATTTGAAGATTGTATAGTCTAAGTCAGATTCTTCAAGAAGTTTTTCAGTGCAAAATTTAATATCCATCAAAGGAACATTTCTAAACTTTTCTGTGAGAAGAATTGAAAGGAATATTACCCTTTTTACATTTAAAGATTCACAAGCATTAAATAAGTTAAGTTTTCCATCCCAATCAATTTCATAAATACTTTTAGGATCATCTGGCCTGCTAGTCGCTGCATCAATAACTACTTCAATATCTTGTAATGCATATTCAATATCAGAAGAATTTATTAAATTACCTTTTGTTAGTTCACAACCCCATTCTTGAAGAAAGGAAGCTTTTCTTGGGTTTCTTACAAAGCACCTTACTTCATGTCCATCCTCTATAGCTTGCTTTGCTATTTGTCTACCAAGTGTCCCAGTTGCTCCTACTAAAAGAATCTTCATATTTAAGATTTACTTAACTTTTAGACCATAACTTAAATTGTAATGTATTCGTGAGAATCAATCTCCCTGAAACTTTAATAACAAAGCGCCACCAACCAATCCTATTGGTATCAGTATCCAAAAAACTGCTGCAATACTAAAAATTTCTTTAGCCATAGTAAAATTTAATGATTACTATAATTTACATTCAATATACATTTATTTGTTAAAAAAGTAGATAATGCAAATATCTTGAAAATTTTTGAATAAATGAATAATAATTTCAAAGAAAATATAAACTTCCCTAATTATTGGAATTGGAATGGTTTTAAAATTTGTTGGAGTGTTATGGGCGAAGATAATGAAATTCCAATCATCTTTCTCCATGGATTTGGCGCGAGTAGAAAACACTGGAGAAACAATTTAGGATATTTTGCGAAAAGGAATTGTGCCTCATATTCCTTAGACTTAATAGGATTTGGTGATTCAGATCAACCTGGAATTAGACAAATTGGAAAATTAAATAATAAAATTTGGTGTGATCAAGTGAAAGACTTTATTGCACAGGTGATAAGACCAAAGAATTCTGGGAAAGTAATTCTTATTGGCAATTCCCTTGGATCGCTAGTTGCTTTAACATGTGCTGTTTCATTAGAAGAACAAATTGCGACAGTTATTGCATCGCCTTTGCCAGATCAAATTCAAGAAAATAAAAAATCCATAACAAAAAAATTATCATTTAAGAAATTTCAAGAAAAATTCATAACAATATTCTTTATGCTTTTCCCTTTGGAGATTTTTTTATTTTTAATAACTAAATTAGGGATTATAAAACTTGGTCTGAATTCTGCCTATTTCAAAAAAGATAATATTGATCGCGAACTAATAGATTTGATAACAAAACCAGTTCTGCGAAGAACTTCAGCTAGATCATTAAGAGCAATGTGTATTGGAATGTCTTCAAGAGATGAAAAATATCAAGCTTCTTACCTTTTAAGAAAACTCAGCGCTTCAAAAAAAGTTCCTTTTTTATTAATTTGGGGGGAAAAAGATAATTTCATACCTTTGTTTGTTGGTAAAAAGATTGCAAATTTCCATAGATGGGTAAAATTAAAAATAATATCTAATTCAGGGCATTGTATCCATGATGAAGATCCTTCAGTATTCAATAAAGTCTCTTATGAATGGATTAGAGATTTAAAAACCTTTTAATAAATATGAAACATACATTATCAGTTCTTGTAGAAGACGAATCTGGAGCTTTGAGTAGAATCTCGGGTCTCTTTGCCAGAAGGGGATTCAACATAGATAGCCTTGCAGTAGGACCTGCAGAATCTAAAGGCATTTCAAGATTAACAATGGTAGTTGAAGGTGATGATGAAACTCTTCAACAAATGACTAAGCAACTTAATAAATTATTTAATGTTCTTGGAGTTGTAGATTTTACTAATCTCGCAGCTGTTGAAAGGGAATTGATGTTACTAAAAGTTTCATCAAAAGAAGATACCAGGAGTAATATCCTAGATATAGTGCAAATCTTCCGTGCAAAAGTTGTTGATGTATCAGATATGGCCTTAACTCTCGAGGTGGTTGGAGATCCTGGGAAGTTAGTTGCCTTAGAGAAATTACTCGAGCCATATGGCATCCTTGAAATAGCAAGAACTGGTAAGGTTGCACTCAAACGCTCTTCAGGAGTTAATACAGAAATGTTGAAAATAAACAAATATTCTTTAGAGATTTAATTAGATATCTGGACTGCCTTTATATAATCTTCTTTCTTGATTTTTTTAAGTACATCTAATCCTTTAATAATCTTTCCAAAAATTGCATATCTTCCATCTAGCTCTGGAATCTTACTAGTTACAAAAAAAAATTCAGTAGATGAAGATTTATTTTTACCGCTCTTAACCATAGCAATCGAACCGCTTTCAAAAGTATTAACTAAATTTTCAGTTTCATTTGGATTTTTTATTTGATAATTATATCTTGGTTTAATTTCTTCTTTGAATTTTATTTCTAAAGGTATCGATGGACTTGTCTTATTCAAGAATTGATAACGTTCAATATAAAATTTACTATCTGGATTCACACCTCCATGTATAAGTCTTATTTGGGGATAATCAATAATTTTATAAAATTTCTTATTTACGTAAATATTATTTTCCATGTTTTCCAGAAAGTTTGATACTGTTACTGGGTTGTCTTTACCAAATAACTTAACCTGAAAATCCCCTTTTGAAGTTTTAAAAGAAACTATTTTATTACTCTTAACACAACTAAATTTAAGTTTTTGGCAGTAATAATTTGAATCAATCTCATTTTTAAAGCTACAAGCTTGAACCAAAAACAAAAGCTGAATAAAAGATAATGTTTTAAAAAGAACTTTTTTTTTTATTTTAAGCCCTCCAAGTTAACATTTAAAAATTTAGCGAGACGAGCTCCTTCTTCTTCTACTTGAAGAAGCGGTCTAAGTTCACCTGCACCGCTTAAAGGGAGAGGTTTTTTCCTGCCCTTTAGCACTAAAGCAATTCTTCTTCTAGGATTAAATCCCTCACTTATATCTAACTTAACTGATTTAATTTCATCGAAATTCAATTTAACTTCAACATCTTTAAATAGTCCTTTTCTTTTTATTTCTACAGACTTTGAGGACTTATCAAAAGAATTACTCCCTGAACCGAAATTAATATAAACCAAATACCATAAATAAAAATTTAAAAGATTAGCTAAAACTCCGTAGGCACCCATGATTATTCCTTGTGGTACAAACAATAAAGTTGAAGGGTTTCCTAACGGCAGTAAATCTTTTCCAGTGTAACTAGATACAGAGGCTAGTACGAAACCGATACCGCCAATCGTCAGCATTCCTCCAATGATGTAATTTGAAATTTTTCTTGATCCCCCAATTTTTTGTTCAATTTTATTGAAAGAAGAGAAATTTGATTCCATTTTTAACTTTTTAGGACCTAACCAAAATAACCTAACAAATTAATAAAGTATTTTTACCTATTTTTTAACATAAAAGTCAGGAAAGCTTTACAAGGCATTTCAGATATACAAATATTTCCCCACATTACTCTCAATCTTTGTTACAGTCACTGCGTATCCCGAAGCTAAAAACGATTTCTCATGACGATCGCAGTTGGTAGCGCCCCACAAAGAGGATGGTTTGATATCCTCGACGATTGGTTGAAGCGCGACCGCTTTGTATTTATTGGTTGGTCCGGACTACTTCTACTTCCTTGTGCATATCTTGCTATAGGCGGTTGGTTTGTCGGAACAACATTTGTGACCTCTTGGTACACACACGGAGTTGCAAGCTCATACCTTGAAGGTTGTAACTTTTTAACAGCAGCTGTAAGTACCCCTGGTGATGCCATGGGACACAGTCTTCTATTTTTATGGGGTCCTGAAGCCCAAGGTAGTTTCGTAAGATGGCTACAACTTGGTGGTCTTTGGAACTTCGTTGCATTACATGGAGTATTTGGCCTAATTGGTTTTATGCTTCGTCAGTTTGAAATTGCTGGCCTTGTTGGAATTAGACCATACAACGCATTAGCTTTCTCAGCAGTAATTGCAGTATTTACGAGTATTTTTCTTATCTATCCTTTAGGACAGCATAGTTGGTTCTTCGCACCTTCATTCGGTGTTGCAGCAATCTTCCGTTATATCCTGTTCATTCAAGGTTTTCATAATATTACTTTAAATCCATTCCACATGATGGGAGTTGCTGGAATTCTTGGCGGTGCTCTACTTTGCGCTATCCATGGAGCTACAGTACAAAATACTTTGTATGAAGATACAAGTATTTACACAGACGGAAAGGTTCAAAGTTCAACATTTAGAGCTTTTGACCCGACTCAAGAAGAAGAAACTTATTCAATGATTACAGCAAATAGATTCTGGAGTCAAATCTTCGGTATTGCTTTTTCAAACAAGCGTTTCTTGCACTTTTTGATGTTATTTGTACCTGTTATGGGTATGTGGACATCTTCAATTGGTATTGTCGGCTTAGCACTAAACTTAAGAGCTTATGATTTCGTAAGCCAAGAAATACGTGCAGCAGAAGATCCAGAATTTGAAACTTTCTATACAAAAAATATACTTTTGAACGAAGGTATGCGAGCATGGATGTCTTCTGTGGATCAACCACACGAAAACTTTGTATTCCCTGAGGAGGTTCTTCCACGTGGAAACGCCCTTTAATAGTTTACTTAGAGCTCCTAACCAGAGTATTGAAGAAACTGGTTATGCTTGGTATGTAGGAAACGCCAGATTAATAAACCTATCTGGTCGTTTATTAGGAGCTCATATTGCTCACTCTGGACTAATAGTCTTCTGGGCAGGCGCAATGATGTTATTCGAAGTAAGTCATTTCACATTTGATAAACCAATGTGGGAACAAGGCTTAATTTGTATGCCTCATGTAGCAATGTTCGGCTTCGGTATTGGTCCAGGTGGTGAAGTTACTGATATTTATCCCTTCTTTGTCGCAGGGGTAATGCATCTTATTTCATCAGCCGTATTAGGATTTGGCGGAATCTACCATTCACTTGCCGGTCCTGAAAAATTAGAGCAAGATTTCCCTTTCTTTTCAACAGATTGGAGAGATAAAAATCAAATGACCAACATACTTGGATACCATTTAATAGTTCTTGGCGTTGGTGCATTATTCTTCGTAGCAAACTGGATGTTCATTGGTGGCGCATATGACACTTGGGCACCTGGTGGTGGTGAAGTCAGACTTGTAAACCCAACCCTAGATCCGAGAGTCATTCTTGGCTACCTATTTAGATCTCCATGGGGAGGAGCTGGTTCAATAATCGGTGTAAACTCTATCGAGGATATTGTTGGCGGTCATGTATATGTTGGTTTAACCGCAATTATCGGCGGATTATTCCACATATTTACAAAACCTTTTGGTTGGGCAAGAAGAGCATTCATCTGGAACGGTGAAGGTCTTCTAAGTTACGCTCTTGGTGGAATTTGTGTAGCAAGTTTTATTGCATCGACATTCATCTGGTTTAACAACACTGCTTACCCTTCAGAGTTTTATGGTCCAACAAATGCTGAAGCTTCTCAGGCTCAAAGCTTTACTTTCCTTGTGAGAGATCAAAGAATTGGAGCTAATGTGGGCTCAACAATGGGACCAACAGGTCTAGGTAAGTATCTCATGAGATCTCCTACTGGTGAAATTATATTTGGTGGTGAAACAATGAGATTTTGGGATTTCAGAGGTCCATGGTTAGAGCCTTTAAGAGGACCTAACGGATTGAGCCTTGAGAAAATCCAAAATGATATTCAGCCTTGGCAGGTAAGAAGAGCTGCTGAATATATGACTCATGCTCCTAACGCTTCTATCAACTCTGTTGGTGGAATCATTACAGAGCCTAATGCTGTTAACTTTGTTAATTTAAGACAGTGGTTAGCTGCAGCTC
>CACBBE010000033.1 GCA_902537395.1 uncultured Synechococcaceae cyanobacterium | reverse complement strand
TGCGACTAAACAATAAAATGGGTCTTTATTTAAAAAATTAAAGATATTAAGTGCTGGCTCAATAAACTTTTTGATAATTATTGGCTCATTAAATCCATTTGAGATTAATACTTTTCTTACATATTTAACTCTCTCTTCTTCAGTAGATGAGGTCCATATATTAGGAGCTTTATGCCAAAATGCTCTGTTTGAAAAAGCAATAATAAACTTACCATTTCTACTTAAAATTCTTGCAATTTCTTTGGTTAAATTCTCTGGATATTGTAAATATTGCCACGCGGCCACCATCAAGCAATAATCAATACTTTCTTTATCTAGGGGAATTTGTTGACTTAAATTGAAATTTTGTATCCAATAAGAATTAAAAACTTTGTTTCTTTCAAGTTCTTGTTTGTTTAAACCATGTCCAATAACTTTTTTATATTTTTTCCCTTTAGGTAAATAACTATCCCAACTAGACATTAAATCAAGAACAGTTGAATAATTATCAATTTCTCTTTCATATAAATCAGTTAGATTTTGCCTAAAGTTCGCATCTAGATGATAAACAAATTTTGGATCAGAATAAAACTCCTCATCATTGCTCTCATCAAGTTTTTCCCTTTGATAATTATTTAAAACTTCCAAAACAACTAATTTAGATCCTACAATTCAAATCTAGTAAAAAGAAAATCTAATTGTGTATTAGGAATTTTTTCATTTAATAATTCTCATAAAACCTAGACATCTACCCAAAAAAAGTTAAATTATTAATTAATGATTTAATAATGATGATTGAGTTCAAAAGGAGCAAAAAAAATAGGTCTAAAAATGCTCTTTTCAATCCTTATAAAAACGGAATAAGTTCATACGATATGGCATATCTTTCATCAAAAAGAAATTTAAAAAGTAAAACTGTTTATCTAGAAAATGATTCTAAGAAAGATTATCTTGCTGCATAGAGATGCCTTATATTAATGTTTCGACTTCAGCAAAAGTAAATGATAAAAGTAAATTACTCGAGGAAATTTCAATTCTTATTGCATCTTTAACTAACAAATCAAGAACTTTTGTTATGGCGAAAATAGATGATAATTGCCAAATGTATTTTAATAATGAGACACCTTCTTGCTTTTTAGAAATCAAATCAATAGGTTCTTTAAATCCTTCAGAAATGGCAAAGCCAATATCAGATTTTCTATATGAGAAAATAGGGATCCCAATAGATAGGATTTATATTTCTTTTGAGGATGTGCCAGCTTCATTGTGGGCTTGGAATGGAAGAACTTTTGGTTAAGAATTTTTTAGATATATAGTAAATGGAAATAAATAAATTACTCGATTTAAATAATCTTAGAACTGCACCTCAATTAAATAATCGGCAAGAAAAAAAACTTCTAGAGGAACTAGAAGCTTATATTTTAAATGCAGATTGGATAACAATAGGCATAATGGCATCTAGTGATATTAGAGCTATTGAAGCATTACAATCAATTTCTAAGAAATATTCCTCAATTAAATTTGGGAATCTAGGTTCCCTTCATGCTGATGGAGGTGTTTTTTTAAAAGCTAATCAAAAAACTAGCAATGTTTTTGTCAGATCTGAAAATGGTCTTGGAGAGGGAATTTTAATTACATGTCAGTACGACGAAAGTGCTAAAGAATCTAATACTTTTGGACCATTTCCATTAGATTTTTTTACATAAATAATTCTTCATTTATTTTTATCAAGGATCTTATTTAATTACAGCTTTTATCGGATGATATTTTTTAGAACTTGGATTTAAAAATATTCTTTACTTTAAAGCTTTGTTATTATGAATATTGGCATTGATCTAAATTTTTCACTATTTTAATTTAATGTTTTTTCAGGATATAATTCAAAATTTAAATAATTTTTGGTCAGAAGAAAGTTGTTTGATTATGCAACCATATGACACAGAAAAGGGTGCTGGAACAATGAATCCGCATACTTTTTTAAGGGCAATTGGACCAGAGCCTTGGAGTGTGGCATATGCAGAGCCATGTAGAAGACCTACAGATGGGCGTTTTGGAGACAATCCAAATAGGGCACAACATTACTTTCAATATCAAGTAATTATTAAACCTTCACCGGAAGGTATCCAAGAAAAATATTTGACATCTCTAGAATCTCTTGGAATTAAGCCTAGAAATCATGACATAAGATTTGTGGAAGATAATTGGGAGTCTCCAACACTTGGAGCCTGGGGTGTAGGTTGGGAAGTTTGGTTGGACGGAATGGAAGTTACTCAATTTACTTACTTCCAGCAATGTGGGGGGATAGATTGTAATCCAATACCAATTGAAATCACTTATGGGCTAGAGAGGATTGCAATGTTTTTGCAGGATAAGGAAAGTATCTGGGACTTAAATTGGAACAAAGATTTGAAATATAGCGATATTTGGCTTCAATTTGAAAAAAGTCAATGCTCTTATAATTTTACTGAATCTAGTGCTGACAATCTCAGGAAATTATTTGAAATCTACCAAGCCGAGGCCAATAATTTAATCGAAAAGAAATTAACTTATCCTGCCCTTGATTTTGTTCTAAAGTGTAGTCATACATTTAATCTTCTTGATGCTAGAGGTGTAATTTCGGTTACAGATCGTGCGCAATACATAGAAAAAATTAGAAAATTAGCAAGAGAAGTTGCTTCATCATGGCTACGTGAAAGAGAATCCCTTGATTTCCCATTGATAAAAAATTAGTAAATTCAACTTATTTAGACAAAAAAACTAATAGTATCAAAAGTTACATCGAGATGAAACTTATATTTCTTTCCTTTTTTGTTACGCTCGATACAGTATAGTTACCCAAATTATTTGGGCTACTTTAGTGTGAGGTAAAATGAAACTCTTCCAACAAATGTTGGTAGCAGGAGCATCTTTGAGCTTATTAGCTCCAGTTGCTTCGCAAGCTTCCGACGTTGTCAATGTAGAAGAAATGAACAGCTACGCACGTAGCCAATCAAACTCTTCGAGACTTGACAGCAATACATTCATTAACGAAGTTAGTGAAGATATCGCAAACCTTAAAAGTCGTGTAGATGGCCTTGAGGTTAAACAAAATGAATTTGAAGCCGGTGGTTTCTCAGATACAACTACATTAGACGGTAAAGTTAATTTCACAGTTGGTGCCCTTTCTTATGATGGGACCGGGACTGATACAGTTTCCAATGAGTCTGCTCTTTTCCAGTACATGTGGCAGGGAAACTTAAATACAAGTTTTACTGGAGACGACAATCTTTATGTAAGACTTAAAACAGGTAACGCAAGTTCATGGACTAAGGATAAAGACCATGGAACTTATCTAAGTTCTTCAAAAGGTAATTCCAACGTTTTAAAGGTAGACAAAATTTGGTATCAATTCCCAGTAGGCGATCAGAATACTGTTTTTGTAGGCCCATTGATCGAAAATTATTACATGCATGGAACTACTCCATCAATCTATAAGCCAGTACTAAAAGCTTTTACTCTTGGTGGTAATGCCGCTGCTTATGGTGCAAGTACAGATACTGGTGCAGGTTGGGTTTACAAAGCTGATAATGGTTTCGCAATCAGTTCAAACATAGGTACTAAATCGAAATCAACTCAAGAAGACGCAGACGAAAATTACATTGAATCTGGACTTCTAACAGATGAATCAAAAACTAGTTGGGCTAATCAGATAGGAATAACTAAAGATCAATGGTCTGTTTCTGCAATGGTTAACCTTAAGTACAACGACTGGGGTGATAGCTACTTCAGTACTGCTACTGGCGACGACCGTAATGAAAATAGTACTAACTATGGTTTAAGGGCCTGGTGGAGACCAGTTGATTCTGGTAGCGCTACTCCTGAGGTATCTGTTGGTTATGATTATTCAGTATTGGATGGTTATGATACAAATGATACTACTGATGCTTTCTTTGTAGGTTTAACATGGCTTGATACTTTTAACCCAGATGATCGTCTTGGTGTTGCATTTGGTCAACCTCAAATGAGAGAAAATACTGGTGCAGAACCATTCATGTATGAAGTATATTATGGTTTTAAGGTTAATGATTCAGTAACAGTTACCCCAGCAATTTTCGGAGCAACAAATGCTAACGGAACTGACGGAGAGGACTACACTGGTGCTGTAATCGAAACACAATTTAAGTTCTAAAATAAACTTAAATTCCCAAAAAAAAACACTCTAAATGAGTGTTTTTTTT
The DNA here is from genome assembly GCA_902537395.1 of uncultured Synechococcaceae cyanobacterium. GTDB lineage: Bacteria > Cyanobacteriota > Cyanobacteriia > PCC-6307 > Cyanobiaceae > Prochlorococcus_A. The sequence goes on along the minus strand of CACBBE010000033.1, from coordinate 3,515 downwards.
TAACTTTATTAATCATAAATTGCATTAAAAAACACCCATATGGGTGTTTTTTTACTTTTTTTTCTTTTTTACCAGCAGTTTTCTCCCTCGCCTATAGGAATACATGCGGATGACTTAGCTGCTTCATCGGCTATTCTTTGTGCTTCTGCATCTAATTTGAAATCTGCATCTAAAGGCATATCAGTATTCCATTCTTTTAATCCACCTAAACCATTTTCACTTGATTTAACTGAATTACTATCTGCCGTTGAAATAGCTAATGCGCTTGTTGCTGCGATAAAAATTGCAATTGAACTTTTTTTGGGCATTCGATAAATATAATCATATACATAATAATCAATTTAAAACTATAATTCTTTTTGTTGTATAAAATGATTCTTATTTAATCCCCCATAACTCTTAGCAGATTTGAATAAGATTTAAAAATAAGATCAAGTTCATCAGATCTGCCATGCTTTGTAAGTAAACTTCTTGCACCGGCGTCTAAATCAAATAAATATTCCCTCTCTTCAATTGATCTAACATAACTTTCTATCCAACCAACGCATACTAATCTGTTACCACTAATTACTTCGTTAACTGCATGTAAGTAAGAACTTGGGTATATAATTATCTGTCCAGCATTTAATTTGAATTTCTCTTCTGAATTCAATGTTTCAATAATTAATTCTCCACCTTCATAAGAATCTTTATTCGTTAAGTAGAGAGTAAAGGATAAATCTGATCTACCTGAAGACATGTATGGATTATCAATATGTCTCCCATAACGCATATTTTTTGATGATTTTGTAAACATTATTCCATGGATTCTTTTTGGTAAAGAAAAACTTTTTATTAATTGGTTTGAAAGGATTTTTTTATTAACTAATTGTGAAAACTTTTTTGATACTTCAGAATTTCTATTTAATTGCAAGTTATTTTTTACAAATGTGGCATGACTGCCTGCAGTATTTTTCCCATCTTCCCAGTTTTGAGTTTCATCCTCTAAAACTTTTTTTATTAGGTTGATTTCTTCAGCATTTAATAACTGTTGAGTTAAATAATTCATATGCACTATAAAAAATGATACATCTTTATGTATAGAAGATCGCTTTTAGAGTTTTAACACTTTTGACAGGTATAAAGTAACCATAGATACTAATTTTAAAAAGTGCAAAAACTCAAAAAACTATTTTATACAGCACTAACATGTACATTTTTGCTAAACGTTAATATACCTGCTAATTCAACAGAAAAAGAAGTCAAAGTTTATTCAGGTAGACACTACAATACAGATAGAAGTATTTATAAAAAGTTTGCAGATGAAACAGGAATAAAAGTCAGGCTTATAGAGGCAGCAGGAATTTCTTTAATCGAAAGATTGAAACGTGAAGGGGAGAATTCTCAAGCAGATTTAATATTGCTAGTAGATGCCGCAAGAATTACTAATGCAGCCAAAGCTGGATTACTGCAACCAATAAAATCTTCTAATTTAGAAAATGATGTTCCTGTTGGATTAAAAGATCCAAATAAGGAATGGTATGCATTAACAAGAAGAGTAAGAGTCATGATAGCCAATCCAAAAGTTATTGATGTGAGCAAGATTAATGATTACACTGATTTGGCTGATCCTTCTTTAAAAGGAAAAGTATGTTTAAGAAATAGAAAAAGTCCATATAATCAATCTTTAGTTGCCAATCAAATAATTAACAAAGGTGAATCGGAAACTAAAGCTTGGTTAAGCGGAATGATTTCAAACGTTTCAAAACCTTTTTTTCCAGGGGATATTGCAATAATTAGAGCAGTTTCTAAGAAAAAATGTGGAGTAGGAATTGTTAATCACTATTATGTCGCGAGAATGTTAGCAGGTGTTAATGGAAGGAGAGATGCTTTATATGCGAAAAAAACAAAGGTCCTTACACCTAATCCTGCTCACGTAAATATTAGTGCAGGCGGTGTTGCAAAATATGCAACAAATAAAAATGAAGCTATTCAGTTGCTTGAATTCTTAGCTTCTCCGAAAGGAAGTAAAGGTTTAGCTGCGCCAACTTTTGAACATCCATTGAAGGAAGTTAATCAAAATGAAATAGTAAAGAATTTTGGAGTGTTTAATCCTGATAGTGTCACTGTAGAAGACCTTGGGGAAAAAAATTCTCTAGCTATTAAATTGATGAAAGATGCAGGCTGGAATTAAAAATTAAGATAATTATATAGTTCATAATTTTCTCATTATTGAGTGCATACTTAATAAATAGGCGGAGAGGTGGCTGAGTGGTCGAAAGCGAACGACTCGAAATCGTTTAATAGATTAACTATTCGTGGGTTCGAATCCCACCCTCTCCGTTAATATATCGTTTCTGGAAGTCCTAAAAATGAATAAGAGGACATTTATTTGCCCTCTTCGAGTCTTATGCACCTCGCTGTCCATAAAGTCGATGAAGTGCTTTTGACTCCTGAATTATTTCCACTCCTCATGAATGGGAAAAGATAATCGCGACAACCACAAAGCAATAAATCTCGAGTATTAATACTCTATAAATTTTAGTTGATTAGAAGGATAATTAAGGAGTAGAGATATAGGAGGTTTTATGAGACTCACCACTCCATTCACTGCCCTTAGAAATGCAACTTCAGATATGTGGAGAATGCATGATTTTAATTATCAACTACCAATAGATCAAAGACAAGATTATTGGGAAATAGAATGCAAAGACCACCCAACAAGCTCTCATTGCAAAGTTTACTAAAGGTAATTTAAATTCAAGACGTTAAAAATACCCTTCTGAGGGTCTTTTCTTCTAAGTAAGTAGACATTCTTTTAGTATAAAACTAAAGAAAATATGGGTATTAATAATTCAAAAACTAAATATGTTTGCAGTATTTTGTAACAGGATTTTTTTTATCTTAGTTTTTATTTTTACAGATTTGATTGGAGTTATTGATAAAGAATATTTTTACTTGGTACCAAGATTAATCAGTGATCAACCTTACAGGATTTTTACATCAATCCTAGTTCATGCAGATTTAAATCATTTATTATCAAATATTAGTGGAATAATCATTACTAGATATTTTTTGATGAGACTCGGAATAGAAAGCAGATTTTTTATCTAAAATTCATTTTAATTTGCTCTTTTTTGAATTTTTTTATTATCTTGGTTTACGAAAAGATTTTATCGTACTTTCTTAATTTCTATCCCAACTATGCCACTTTAGGATTTATGGGATAATTTATGCTTTATTTGAATTTTTACTGTTAACGTCTTTTTATGGAAAGAGTCACTTTTCATGCAAAAAAATTGGTTTAAAATCCAATTACGAAGTGCTAAAAATGTCAAAGACAATATGTCTTATAGGTTTGATTTTCTTATTTTTGCAAGGGGTAAGTTTATTAGGTCATTTAAATGGATTTATTGCAGGGTGTTTTTTATTCTTGATCTAAATAAGATAATTCTTTATTGATCAAATTAATATAGATGTTTACCCAAATATCCAACTTTTTTTTTAATTATTTACTTTTAAGCTGATCAATTTTG
>CACBBE010000032.1 GCA_902537395.1 uncultured Synechococcaceae cyanobacterium | reverse complement strand
AATTCAATGCAAAAATGATACTCACCTTTAGCTAAAGCAAGTTCTACTGTTTCTAAAACTTGCTCATAAGTTTTCATGGGTTAGGCGACTATCATTGTGCCTATTCCGGAATTTGTAAAAATCTCAAGAAGTAATGAATGTTTTATTCTCCCATCGATTATGTGAGCTGCTTTGACTCCTTGGGCTAAAGCTCTTATACAGCATTCTGTCTTTGGAATCATACCTTCAGTTACGATTTTTATCAATAAAATCTCTTGCTTCTTTAAGATTAGTTTTTTCAACAAGACTATTTTTGTTATCTTTTTCTTTTAAAATTCCTTGAGTATCAGTAAGAAGAATAAGTTTTTCTGCATTTATTGCAGCAGCAATTTCTCCAGAAACAAAATCTGCATTGATGTTATGGGAAATACCCTCCAATGTTGATCCAATGCTAGAAATAATTGGGATATATCCTTTAGAAATAAGAGGATCCAATATTTCAGGATTGATTTTTGTAACCTCTCCCACTAACCCATGGCTCCCATCTCCAAGTTCTCTAGATTGAATTAAGTTGCCATCAAGACCCGATATTCCCACAGCTAAGGATCCAGTTTTATTAATGCCTTTTACAATTTGTTTGTTAACTCTACCCATTAGAACCATCTCGACAATTTCCATTGTTTTTTGATCAGTAATTCTTAATCCATTTTCAAATTTAGGAGATATTTTTAATTTCTTTAACCAATTATTAATCTCTGGTCCACCTCCATGAATTACTATCGGACAAACTCCAACGGTTGATAAAAGTGCTATGTCTCTAAAAAAAGCATTTTTTAAATTCTCATTCTCCATAATAGAACCGCCATACTTGATAACAATTTTTCTACCTGAGAAACTTTGTATATATGGAAGTGCTTCGCTTAATATTGATACTCTTTGAGAATCATTCATTATTAAAATTCATTAAAACTTGATTGAATTGAGAAATTAGGTTTTTACAAATATATCCAAATATTCAATAAAAGAGAATAAAATCAAATTCTTTTTTATTATCGTCGATAATAAATTCTGATTCAAGACCTTTGACGAAAAACCTGTTTAATCTTTCTTGTTTTTCAATCCATTTTTCTAGCGGGACAGCGTTTAATTCGAAACGCATCCTGAGGCCATTTTTTTCTTCCTTTGTAATTTCTTCTATTTCTTTTAATTGAGGAGGGTTATCCTCGTCCCATAAATTTAAAGATTCTAATGACGATTCAAGATGAGCTTTTATCCCATACCTCCATCTCGTAACATCTTTAACTAGTTCAGTTAATTCTGTTGGTCTATTAAATTTATTTGTCGCAAAATTTGTCTTGTCAAATAACTCTACAGGAGGAATTTCGGAAGTCTTTAAGCCTAATCCAATTAGAAAAATAGGTACTCCATAAAAAAAAGTTGGTACACTTAAATTCACTGAGTCTGTAAAATAAGCAGTCATTCCAACAAAAGCTAATATACCCCCAGCTGTTACGATTAAGTTTCCAGGCGATAAGTATTTCTTCATTTTGATTTAGTAGAATGAATTTAAATGGGTTAACAAGTATTATGCAAGATCCTAATACTGCAAATCAAGGAGATTTAATTTTTAAACTTGATCAAGATAGAGCATGGCTACTAGAAAATCTTGATAAGGGTAAATGGCCAGAAATAAGAAGCGAACTTGCCGCGCTTGAAAGAAAAATAAGCAAATTTATTATAAGTGTTCAAGAAAATAATGTTGATATTTGATTTAAAAAAGGTATTTCGTCAACTTCAGGTACTAAAGGTGAACTATCCCAACTAGATTTTTGAGTAGTTTCTTTATTCTCAAATGAATCATTATTTTCTTTTTGATCAGAATTAAAAACTTGAACTGGCGATATTTTATGAATCTTTGAAGCTGTTAGTTCTGGTTGCTTTTCTTTTGTTCCGTCTTTTCTCGTGACAGAATTCATCTTTAGACGTCCCTCAATTACAATGTTTTGCCCTTCCTTAAGTTCATCTACCATTTCTTGGGCAATATTTCCCCATCCTATGATCTTGAGATCTCTGGTTGGATCTTCACTACGTAATCCTTTAAAATTAACAATCATTTCTGCAATTGGAGTTTGGTTTTCTTTGGTATACCTCATTTGGGGAGCGCTATTAATTACCGCCTGAATTAAACAATGATTCATTCCTTGCTATTTAATTAAAGTCATACTGATGCAGAAACAAGAAAATTGCTATAAAAATGTTTGGATCCTATCAGGAACTTCGGACGGACCTGTAATAGCTAATAGACTTCTTGAACTTAATTATTCAGTCTTTGCAAGTGTTTTAACTTATAAAGCAGGGCAAGCTTATATTGAAAATCCAAAGTTACATATCATTACAGGTAAATTAAATAATAAAGATCAAATAATTAATTTCATAAATAAAAATAAAATCACATGCATTGTCGATGCTACTCATCCGTTTGCTGTAATAATTTCTAAAAATCTTAATAATGCATGTAAAGAGATTAATATACCTCTCTTAATATTTGAGAGGAAATCTCTAATATATAGTAATAATAATTTTTTCTATATTGATGATTTAAAGGATATAAATAACGTTGATATAGAAAATAAGAATATTCTTCTGGCAATAGGATCAAGATTCCTTAACGATACAGCTAATTATTATATAAATCGTAAAGCGAATGTATTTACAAGGGTACTTCCAACTTATGAAAGTATAACTAAAGCTTTTGGATCATGTATTAAAAATTCAAACATAGCGATACTTGAACCGAGTAAAAATAATAAGAGAATTTTAGAAAAAAAACTTTGTGATTTTTGGGAGATAGATTATATTCTATGCAGAGAATCTGGAAGTTATTCTCAGAAAAACTGGGAGAGTATAGTTTCTGGCAGTAAAATGAAGTTATTTTTGGTTAAAAGGCCGAAAATTAAAAATGATTATTCTTATTCTTTTGATCAATATCACAATTTGATAAATCACATAATTAAAAAATATTGATGTTTAATTCATTATGGAAGTATTAGTCATGATCACAACTGAATCGAATAAAGCAAATGCTTTGCGAATGGCTAAATTACTAATAAAGAATAAACTTGCAGCTTGTGTTTCGATAAAGCAAATTTTTTCAATTTATAAGTGGGACGATGATATTGAAGAAAAAAAAGAGTTTGAAATTACAATAAAAAGTAAACTAGAATTTAAAGATTATTTAATTGAATTCTTAAATAAAAATTCCACATTTGATGTCCCTCAAATTATTTACAAAAAATACCATGCTGAGATGAAATATTATGATTGGTTGAATAAGAGTATTTGATTAAATTTATTTTATTAATTCTTTAAAATCAATTTCTGATCTAGATCCTAATTGCGTAATTATTTGTCCTGCACAAATTGAAGCTATCTTTCCGCATTTTTTTAGAGAACAATTGTTTATTAATCCATGGATGAATCCTCCCGCATAGATATCTCCCGCTCCTGTAGTATCAATAATCTTGTCTTTCGTTATTGACTCAATTTTTTCAACATTATTTTTGTTAACTATAAGAGAACCATTGCTTCCAAGAGTTACTATGACTAATTCACATAAGGAAGATAGGTCTTCGTGGCAGCTTGTTAATTTATCATTTTTAAATAGACTTAACACCTCGGATTCATTACAAAAAAACAATATCTACATATTCGTCAATTAATTCCAAGAAACTCTCACGGTGTCTATCTACACAAAATGAATCAGACAATGAAAGGATTATTTTTGTATTAGATTTTTTTGCAATTTGGGCGGCTTTAATAAAAGCTTTTTTAGCTAATTCGCTGTCCCATAAATACCCCTCCAAATATAAGTATTTACTTTCCTTAACTACAGTATAGTCAATATCTTTTGTTTCAAACTCTATAGATGCTCCTAGGTAAGTGCACATAGTTCTTTGTGCATCAGGTGTAATCAAAATAATTGAATGCGCTGTTGAAGCGCCTTCAAAAGTTGGTGGAGTATTAAATATAGTTTTACTTCGTTTAATATCTTCAGAAAAGAAATTCCCAAATTGATCATTTTTAACCCTTCCAATAAACTGAACTTGATTGCCTAATTCTGCTAAACAAACAACAGTATTTGCTGAGGATCCCCCTGATATTTGTTTGATCACTTTGCAATTTTCTAACAATCTCTGAGATTCCTCAGAGTTAATTAGATTCATTGAGCCTTTATCCAGATTATTTATCTCAAGAAACTCATCTTCAATATTTACAATAATATCTACTATTGCGTTGCCCAGACCAATGAGATCAACAGTTTTATTATGTTCAAAATGTCTAAAGGATTCCTTCATTAATTTGGAATTAAATTACCTTAGAAGTGCTCTTTTAGGTCCATGAATTGGGTCTTCAATTACTATAGTTTGATCTCTATTCGCTCCCAACGAGACAATGGCAATTGGAACCTCCATTAATTCAGCTAAAAATCTTAGATAATTCATAGCATTCTGTGGGAGATCAGATAGTTTTCTGCAATCTGCAGTTGAACATTGCCAACCTTTTAATTTTTTGAAGATTGGCTTACATTTTTTTAAGTCATCTGAATTTGTAGGAAAGTAGTCTATCTCCTCTCCATCGAGATCATATGCAATACAAACTTGGATCTCATCTAATTCATCTAACACATCTAGTTTCGTAACCGCTAAACAATCAAGACCATTTACAGATACAGCATATTTACCAATAACTCCATCAAACCACCCACATCTTCTCCTTCTCCCAGTAGTAGTTCCAAATTCACTGCCTCTATCACAGAGTTGATCATTAATACTCCCTTGCAATTCCGTTGGGAATGGACCCTCTCCTACTCTTGTGGTGTAAGCCTTCGCGACACCTATGACTCTATCAATTAAAGTTGGACCCACTCCAGCACCAATACATGCACCTCCTGATATAGGGTTTGATGAGGTAACAAAAGGATAAGTTCCATGATCTAAGTCAAGTAGAGTCCCTTGAGCACCTTCGAAAAGAATATTCTTCTTGTTTTTTGAGGCTGCATGGATAGTTCTCGTACAGTCCACAACATGCTTTGATAATCTTTCCCCATAGTCAAGATATTCTTCGAGAATATCTTCTAATTTAAGTGGTTTAATGCTATAAATTTTTTCTAGTAGACCGTTTTTTTCTCTTAATGGAATTTCTATCACATCCTTTAGCCGTTCCTTATTGAGCAAGTCTCTTATTCTAATACCATTTCTTTGTGACTTGTCCGCATAAGTTGGCCCAATACCACGACCAGTTGTCCCTATTTTGTTTGACCCTCTATCAGCTTCCATCACTTCATCTAAAATTCGGTGGTAGGGCATTGTTACATGCGATGTTGATGAAATTTTTAATCCTGAGATATCAATTCCATTATCAATTAACATGTCAATTTCTTTAAGCAAGATTTTGGGATCTACTACAGTTCCTGACCCAATTAGACAAGAAGTATTTTTATAAAGTATCCCTGAGGGAATTAAATGTAATTTTAAGACTTTATCATCTACAACTATAGTATGACCTGCATTTACTCCCCCTTGGTAGCGAACGACAACATCTGCCGAACGACTAAGTAAATCAGTTATTTTACCTTTTCCTTCGTCACCCCATTGGGCTCCGATTACAACAACATTAGCCAATTTTAGAAGAGCATTATTTTTGTGCGAATATTTAATATATTCAAAAATCTTGGTTTACTTTTAAAAAGTAAATGAATTGTATCAACTTTCTCTTAGAACCATTTTTTCAGCAAGAGAAAATTCTTTGGTTAAACGCTCCTTAAGTTTATCTGGTAAAGGTCTACTTGCAAAGTTTTTGTAATGACCTGCCATAGCATTTAATGCTGTTTGCATGGTGGTAAATGATTGTTTTTTTATTCACCATCCCTCTATTTCTGTATCTGGAAATATAGTCAGTTATAAGTATAAGAGCCTCACTTCTTACTTCATCTTTATTTGGAGAATCTTTTGGAGTATCAACAGCTGTTTGTAATGTTTTAACAACTGAAATTGTGTCTTTTGTGTAGTCACCTGTCATAGAGGTTTTTGCAGCTATAGAAGGGGAACTAAATAGTGTAAAAACAATAATTAAAGATATTGAAAAAGATATAGCTTTGAAGAGATTTTTTAAAAATAATTTTGATGTCAATTTCAGTAACATAACCTAGCTCCCAAAAAAAATAAGCCTTAAGAATTTTTATTGTACATTATTTCTGATTCGGAAATAAATGTTTCTAACAATTTATCAGTACTAATTTTAAACTTAGTATTATTTGTTCTAGATAAAAGTTCTACTTCTTTATTAACTGAATCTCTGCCAATAATTATCTGAAAAGGAATACCAATTAATTCCGCATCTTTAAATTTTACTCCAGCCCTATCGTTTCTGTCATCAAGAAGGACGTCAATTTTGTTAATTAAAAAATTATTATAGATTTGCTCAGTAAGTTCACTTTGAATAGGATCTTTTAGATTTGTTGGAATAATAATAACTTCAAAAGGAGAAATCTGGATAGGCCAACAAATCCCCTTTTGATCATGATTCTGTTCGATAGCAGCTTGAGCTATTCTTGTCACTCCTATTCCATAACAACCCATCCATAAATTTTTTAACTGACCATCCTTATCGGAGAACTTTGCATTTAATTTTTCACTATATTTTTGACCTAGTTGGAAAATATGTCCAATCTCGATACCTTTTTTTTCTTTAAGTTCCTCATCATTAGAAATACTTATTTTATCTCCTTTTTTGGCATTCCTGATATCCCCAATTAGATATTCTTTCGAAGCAAAAGAAAATTCTTGAAAAAATTTATGGAAATTAACTTTATTCCCACCACTTATGAACTTTGAAAGCTCACTTGCAGAAGGGTCAATTATTCTTGTCCATTTTTTATCCCAATTAGAACTAGCTTTAATAGTTTTATTATCTAAATCTGGCCCGATAAAACCTAAGGGAAAATCAACTAGATTTTTTTCGATAGTATTTTTGTCTTCAATCTTTTTAAGATTAATAAGATTGAAATTATGAAGTTTATTGATTAAGTTAAAAAGCTTTACTTCATTAATGTGTTGATCGCCTCTTATGCAAGCAAGAATTGGGACCTCAAATTCACCTTCGAACTGTGCAAGGAATATTACTACTTTAATAATCTGACTAGGGTCTAAATTATTCTTATCGCAAACTTCTAGGATTGTTTTCTGATGAGGTGTTTCCAACCACTCTGCAATATTATCTTTTAGTGGAATAGGTTGAGAGGGTAGAGAAACAGCTTTTTCAATATTTGCGGCATAAGAACCACTTTGAGTAAACAAAATGGAATCTTCCCCAGCATCAGCAGTAACCATAAATTCTTTAGATGAAGCACCGCCAATTGCTCCACTATCAGCTTCCACCCCTACTGTTTGCAGTCCACAAGATTTAAAAATATTTTCATAGGCATTGCCCATTTTTTCATAGAAAGAAGCCAGATCTTTTTCTGAAGAATGAAAAGAATAACCATCTTTCATTATAAATTCTCTACTTCTCATCAATCCAAACCTTGGTCTTATTTCATCTCTAAATTTTGTCTGAATTTGATAAAAACATTGAGGTAATTGCTTGTAGGAGTTGATGGTCTCTGATGCAATACTCGTGATTACCTCTTCGTGAGTTGGAGCTAAACCAAATTCTTTACCTTGTCTATCTTTGAGATTAAACATTATTCCTTCCCCTGCAGTATATCCTTCCCACCTTTCACTTTTTCTCCATAAATCTGCAGGATGAAGTTGGGGTAATAGTAATTTTGTACAGCCAATACTATTAAGTTCTATCTCAATTATTGCGGATATTTTTTCAATAACTCTAAGCATAATTGGCATGTATGCATAAATACCGCTATTAACTCTGCGAATATAGCCAGCTTTTAAAAGTAATTGATGTGAAATGATCTCAGCTTCAGAAGGTGTGTCACGAAGTGTCCCCAGAGGAAATGAGGTTGTCACGCGCATACAAAAAAATCCTTAATAATATTTAATTTTATCAATTAAGGTGAAAAAATAATCTAAAGTGTCTTGAGTCCCTGAACGCGGCTAGTCTAACAATATTGTTTTTGCTAACTTCTTCAGTAATAAAGTTCAAACTCTTTTAAAAAGTTCATTATTACTAAAACATTTTCTTAAGTTTATGGATAATATAGATTCCAATATTTCTAGCGAAGAGGAATTAGTAGGTATTGATGAAGTTCAAAAATTCTTAAACAGATCAAGAGCTTCTGTCTATAGGTATACAAATACAGATTTAAGAAATCTGAATCCTAGCTTTAATCCAAGGAAATTAAATCCCGAATTTAGAACTGATCAAAAAGACCCTTTAAAGTTTCATCCTAACGAAGTAGCAAGATTTGCAAAAGATATTTTAAGAATTAAAGAGGTTACTGTAGAGGTCTTTAATACGCCTTCCTCAGCTGCTCAAAATATAATGGTGCAAATATTAGAGGAATTAAAATCTATTAGGTCTTTGCTAGAAAAAGAGTAATTAAAAGTTACTAATCAATGTTTTGATTTATTGACATTTTGAATGTAGGATAATGATGTTTAATTATCTCCTTAATCTTTACCAATTAAGAGTTCTTGAGTTACACGAAATCAAAGCAGTTTATTCAAAGTAAATCAAGCGAAGAATCTTCTCATGGTTCTGCTCGAAGTGATTTTGAAAGAGATGATGATGACCCCTTAAGTATAAGGAGTTTATCAATAACATCTTTAGGTATTATTTTTGCCTTATTGACAATTTTTTTACCTTCAATAAGCGTTTTAATTGGAAGACCTCCATCTCAAGGAAACGAGATAATTCATAATCAGGATTTTAAAAAAGATGGACCTTAGTTCAATACCTCCATCTCCAATGAAGGGAATTGTAAATATCGTTGTTGAAATACCTGCAGGAAGTAGGAATAAATATGAATATTGCTCTGATGCAGGAATTATGGCCTTAGACAGAGTATTGCATTCTTCAGTTAGGTACCCTTTTGATTATGGTTTTATCCCAAATACTCTTGCTGATGATGGTGCTCCTCTTGATGCAATGGTGATAATGGATGAGCCTACTTTTGCGGGATGTTTAATAAAAGCTAGACCTATTGGAGTTTTAGATATGCATGATTGTGGTGCATATGATGGAAAACTTTTATGTGTGCCTATAGCTAATCCTAGGCAGGATAATATAGTGAGTATTAATCAAATTGCTCCTAATCAGCTTGAGGATGTTGCTGAATTTTTTAGAACAAGTAAGGGACTTGATGGAAGAACAGTTCAAATTGACGGTTGGAGGGATTTTGATGTTGTTGAAAATTTATTGAAAAGTTGTATACCCCTAAAAAAGAAAAACTATAAAGTAATTAAGAAATCAAAAATTATTTAATAAATTGAAAAAAATAATTTTTTATAGTTATTTAAAATGCTCTACTTGCAGAAAAGCTGAAAAGTGGCTTAAAAGCAATGATTTCGAATTCCAATTAATTGATATTGTAAAAGAACCACCACTTATTAAGTATTTAAATCTAGCTTTAAAACAATACTCTGATGATAAGAAAAGGATTTTTAATACAAGAGGTAAAGCTTTT
>CACBBE010000031.1 GCA_902537395.1 uncultured Synechococcaceae cyanobacterium | reverse complement strand
CGAAAAATAATTCCATACTGCCAAATTTTTTTAAAATTACTTTTTCCCAGAAGTATGGAATACCCTCTTTAAATCGCTTAGAACCATAAAATATATTTTTCTTAATGGCTTTTTCCTCAAGAGGTGGATTGCCAATCCATTTTTTATAATCCTCGTTACCGTAAGCATCTATTTCCCTTAATCTGATCCTCTCCTCTAACAAATTGTATTTGTTTTCATCTATTAAATTATTAATTGTTTGAATAAAGAAATTGGAATTTAAAGCATTATTTAATTTAAACTTTTTCTTTTTTATTTGGTAATCTCTTAGAATTACAAAAATTAAAAAAATAATTAAAATAATTAAAATAAAAAAAATTTTCATTAAAGATTTTTAATTTCGATCTAAAAAGTTTTTGTTTTTCTAATAACAAAATTATTTTTTGTTATTACTGAAGATTCTTTTACTTCAAACCCATTAATTGCTGATATTTCTCCTTTTATGCCTTCTAATGTTAATTGCTCGATAATGCCTTTTATTACTTCATCCTCGACCAATTTTCTATCAATTCTTTCAGGCGTAATATCCGTAAGCCATTTTGAAGTCTTTTTTTTTACAACCTCTGTAGGGTTAGTTATTTTTAAGTAGATAGCCATTTTTTAATTCATTCAGTTGAATTATAAGCATTAAATCTTCTTAACTTTTATTATTGTCATTACTTTCCCACTCAAGAAATTGAAAAACAAAAATTGCAAAGATAGAGAAAAATACTATAAACAACCCTAACCATCCTAGAAATTTGTGCTCTGTAAAAAGATTTGTAAGCATTGATTTTTCTTGATATCTTGATTCCATTTCATATTGATAAGAATCAATAACTTGAAATATATTCATAATTAATAATCTATTAGATCATTCAATTGGCGGATAATAGTTTCAACCGTTTAACTTACTAAAGGCTTCCGATAGGAAATCTGGTCTATTTCTTATTATAGAAAAATTCAGGTTATTTATTAAGACTAAATTGACTTCAGCAATCGTTAAGATTTCATTTTTCTTGTTAAGAAATTTTGAAATTACATTAATCCTAGGACTTTTATCAATATTGAATTCGCTCACGATTATTATTTTTTCACCAAGAAATAAAGGAGATTTATATTTTATTGAAGTATTGATTAAAGGTAAATCTAAGCCATTTTTAGTTAGTTCGAAATAACTTATCCCTACTTCCGAAAGTGCATTTATTCGGCTTTCTTCAAGCCAATTAAAATATTTACCGTGCCACATCACGCCTGCATGATCTGCATCTTGAGGTAAAACAATTTTTTCTATTTTCCAAACTGGTTTTGAGTTCATCTTTTATTTAAAAAATATTTTTATTCAATGAAAAAAACTTATTTTGATATTGTAGATTAATTTTGTTTATTAATATAAGAATCATCAAGACTATATTTATAAAGTTATGTTTAATCGTAAAAATAGAAGTAGAAAAATGAAGAAGATTTTTCAATTGGAAGAATATTTAAATTGGAAAAATATGTCAAAGGAACAGAAATTAAATTTTAAGAGGGCGTGCTTGTTCCCATTTCTCGTATATATAGTTTATGTTTTTCTTAATCAGTACTCCTTGGCAATTCTTTTGTTACTAGGTGTTTATTTTTTAATTAGATTTAAAAATAGAAATAAGTTGGGAAGATGAATAATTTTTTATTTTGATTTATTTAGATTTGTTTTAAAATTATCTAGCTTTTCTAAATAACTTTATTGGCGTATGACAATAGTATTAGATAAATTTTTTTTATGAAAAGAATTATTTTGTTTTTATGTGTATTAGTTTTTTCGATATTTTCTAATACGAATAATTTATTAGCAAAAGAAATTGAAAATAACATTAAAAAGAATATTTCTAATGAAACTGAAGAAATTAAGCCTGATAATAAAAAAAATAATATTTCTAATTCTTCAGCAGAAGATATTTTTGGTGATGAACAAACTTTTCCATTCGTTGCAGGTTTGGGGAAAAATGCAGCACATTGATTTTAAGTTTATTGATAATTTAAAAAAATATTTTTTAAATACTAATGAAAGGTCTTAGAGTTCTAGAGCTTTCTGAAGCACTTAATGTTGATAGCGCTGATTTATTAGCTGTTTGTGCAATTCTTAAAATAAAAGCCACATCTAGATTAAGTATGCTTTCATTTGAAGAATGTAAAAAGATAACTGATTACTATGAAAATAAAAATTAGAAATTTTATAAATTATTTTATTTTTTAATGTCTTTAATCATTGATAATAAAGTTGAATGAATTTCTTCTTCAGATATTTCATTTTTAAAATTGATAATTGCTGATTGGCCATCGTAATTGATTTTTATATAACTACTATTAATTTCTTCCATATAAGCATTCTCAAATCTTGATATTTTCCCATAATGAATAAGATATTTGTGCACTGAATCTATGTGATCATTGTTCATGTGATCACAAACTCTTTTACTTGTTTCTTTACTAATAATTTTCATTTAAAAAATAAATTTGCTTTAGGCTAATCTATTTTTTTCATTATTCAAAGTTTTAATCATTTTAATTATTAAATTTTTAACTTCATTTTTATCAACAGCTCTAACCAAGTTATTTCTCAAATTTGATGCTCCTTTAAAGTCTTTGCATGTCCATGAGATATGTTTCCTTGCAATTAGCAATCCGTGATCTCCTTTTTCTTTTATTAATTCATCAAGATGCTCAATAATTAAATATAGTTTTTCTTCTGTGTTTGGTTCTTTAAAATTTTTATTTTCTCTTAGGGCATAATCTATTTGACCTATTTTCCATGGAGATCCTAAAATTCCTCGTCCAATCATTACACCATCAGCATTTGTTTTTTTTAAACAATTAAGAGCGTCATCTGGATTTTTGATATCTCCATTAGCAATTACTGGAATTTCTAACAACTTTTTAAGTCTCCCGATCATTTCCCAATCTGACTTGCCTGAAAAACCCTGTTTTCTAGTTCTTCCATGAAGTGTGATCATCGTTGCTCCCGCATCTTGAAGTTTAAATAAGAAATCCTCTATATTTTCTTCTTTACTATCCCATCCGAGTCGTGTTTTTACTGTTACAGGAACCCTTACAGCTTTTACAACATTTTTGACTAATTCTATAGCAAGTTTTCGGTCTTTAATTAAAGCACTGCCTCCACCTTTCTTTGCAATTTTTTTTACTGGACATCCCATATTTATATCAATTAAAAAAGCTCCAGAGTCCTCAGCTTGTTTCGCAGCTTCAGAAACTGCATATGGCCTATTATCAAATATTTGTACTCCAATTGGACCTTCTTCTAAATCTATTTGATTGATTTTTTGTGTGCCATATCCTTTTTTAAGACTTGTGGCATTTATCATTTCTGTAAAAAGTAAAGAGTTTGGAGCCCATTTACGTACAAGTCGTCTAAAAATGTTATCTGTAACTCCTGCTAATGGCGATAACAATACCTTACTCGTAATTATCCTGTTAACTCCCCTTCCTTTTAGCCTTATATTTGAAGACATATAATTTTAAATTTATTTAATCTTTCTTTATTATAAATTCATATATGAAGCCGATTTTATGTTTTCTATTTATTTCTTAATTTTATAATAAGTGCTTTTACTTAAATAGGCCTAATTGATTACTTTTTTTGCTAGTTTATGTTGAGTTGAAATTTAAAAAGGAAATTTTTTCTTGTTTATATTAGTATCTATTTTTCTTCCAATAATTTTTTTTATTGCACCAATAAATGTAATTGCAATTCAAGGTAATTTAGATTTATCAAGTGCTCAAACTTCTGTAGGAAAAAGATTTGCTAAAGTTTTTTGTGATGCTAAGAAGGAAGGTTTAGACTCTGATTTTGCTAGTGAATATGCTTTGAATAATACATATTTGAAATTTGTAGCATTTCCAGATGATGACGAATATTTGGCTGATTTATGGAACTTCACCCATAATAATATATTAGATAATTGCGGTGAATTTGTAGATATAAATGATCTAAAAGACCTAGAGATTTTTTTTAAAGAAGAAGGTTTAATTGCATCAAATAGGGAACTCTATTTACCAACTTTTGAGAATAATTAGATTAAATTTTTAGCATGTACTAAAATATAAATAGATTATGAAATTTTATGAAACTATTAGGTTTAAATTCACCTGAAATATTCCTAATATTAGTAATTTTGCTTGCAATTTTAGGTCCAAAAAGAGTTGAAAAAGGTTTCTTATTATTCAAAAAACTATTAAAATACCTTTTAAGTAAAGATCAAACTTCAACAAATTTAAAAGTAAAAGCAGAGGAAACAGAAGAAAGTGAAGTTAAAGAAGAAATAGTAGAGCCAGAAGTAAAAGCAGAGGAAACAGAAGAAAGTGAAGTTAAAGAAGAAATACTAGAGCCAGAAGTAAAAGCAGAGGAAGCGGAAGAAAGTAAAGTTAAAGAAGAAACAATAGAGCCACAGGTAAAATCAATTAAATCCAAAAAAATAACAGTTAAAGATGAAATAATAGACGTAGAAGTTGATTTTGATAACTAATAAGATTTTAAATTAATTATTATTAGAAAGGCTTGAATAATAAAACTGGATAACATATTAGAATAATTTAGTTTTTTAATTAAATATAAGGGTATTTATTTTTAATATTTCAATTTGAATTTAAAGAAGTTTTTTATGAATCTAAAGCTACTTCGATAGCTGCTATTAAGTTTTCATCAAACGGTTTAACACCTGGCTTGAATCTTGCAATCACTTTACTGTCTTTTCCTATCAGAAACTTCTCGAAATTCCATTCAACATCTCCTTCAGGTTCAACTTTGTTAAGGGTTGTGTATGGTTCTGTGGTGTTGCCTTTGGCATGAACTTTTTCATAGATTTCAAACTTAACTCCATATTTTGTTGTGCAAAAATCTTTTATTTCTGTAAGAGAATCGGGTTCTTGTTTCCCGAAATCATTACAAGGGAATGCAAGTATTCTTAGGCCTTTGGTTGAATATAAATCATGTAGCTTTTGAAGATCTTCATACTGAGCAGTATTTCCGCAATAACTAGCTACATTAACAACTAAAATTACTTCCCCTGAATATTCACCTAGTTTTATGGAAGATCCGTCTGCGGAAAGAACAGTAGTATTTTGTACGTCAACTTGCATGTCTAAAAAAATTCACCCTTTGAAGATAGCAATGTATGGACTTTATTGTGTTTAATTTAAATGGTGATTTTGGTTATTTCTTTTATAAGTTTTAATTTTTCATTTATTTAACCCTTTATAATTAATATTATTAATCAGTTTAAATTTGGACTCTTTAGACCCACTTACTGAAATTATTAATTCTGGTCAAGGTTTTTCACCTTCAATTGCTTTAGAAAGAATTATTTGGGCAATGATTGGAGTCTTTTTTTTAGGAGCAATTTCAAGATCAATAACTAATAGCATGAGGCGTCAAGATATTTTTGGTAGAAATTTTTTATTTAGTTATTTTAAAGATAAAAAAATTTCAGATGATACATCTTCACAATCTCTTGGTGATGACGAATAAGTTTTACATATATGAAAGAATCAATTTTTTCTAAAAAGAGAATTTTATTGCTTGGTAGTGGCGAGCTTGGAAAAGAATTAGTAATAGAATCCAAAAGATTAGGATTAGAAGTTATTGCAATTGATCGATATGAAAAAGCTCCTGCAATGCAAGTTGCTGATTATTCAAGAGTAATTGATATGGGAGATAAAAATATTTTAAAAAATGTTATAAAAGAATTAAAGCCTGACTATGTTGTCCCAGAAATTGAGGCACTTTCAATTGAAGCCCTAAAAGAACTCGAGGATGAAGGATTCAATATCGTTCCCAATGCCAGAACTGTAGAAATTACAATGAATAGAGATAAAATTAGAGACTTAGCTTCTAGAGATTTAAAAATTAAAACTGCAAAGTTTGATTATATTTTTGAATTTGATGATTTAGAAAAAAAAGTAGATGAAATTGGATTCCCACTTTTACTTAAGCCTTTAATGAGCTCTTCAGGAAAAGGACAGAGTTTGGTTGAAACAAAAAATGATTTACAAAATGCTTGGAAACAGGCACAAGCAAATTCAAGAGGAAAGGTTAAAGGTGTAATTATTGAAGAATTTATTAATTTTGATTTAGAGTTTACTCTTCTAACTGTAAGAAAAGAAAATGGTGAAAATATTTTTTGTTTACCAATTGGGCATATCCAATCTAATGGAGACTATCAATGTAGTTGGCAACCATTAGAGATAAAGGAGTCCTTAATTATTGAAGCTAAGAGGATGACAAATAGAATATTAAATAACCTTAATGGAGCTGGTTTATACGGAGTAGAGTTTTTTATAAAAGGAAGAGAGGTTATATTTTCAGAATTATCTCCAAGACCTCACGACACTGGTATGGTTACATTAGTTAGTCAAAATATTAATGAATTTGAATTACATTTAAGGGCTTTTTTAAATTTACCAATACCGCGTATAGATCTAATAGAACCCTCTGCAACCAGAGTTATACTCTCTAACCAAGAGTATCCTAATCCTATTTATGAGGGTCTTAATGAAGCATTAGAATTTGAAAAGACCAAAGTGCTCATATTTGGCAAACCAGTTTCCAGAAAAGGCAGAAGAATGGGTGTTGTTCTCTCATCAAATTCTGACATTAATTTGGCTAGAAAAAATGCAGATGAAGCTGCTCTTAAAATAAAAGTCAGTACTACATAAATATTAAATAAAAATAACGAAAAAAATACTTATTTCCTTTGTTTTTGTTAAGTGTCTTTCTGAGTATTATTTGAGTATGTTCTCTCTTTCTCAATGATAGAAAATTATAAAGGCTGGGATATAACTTTAAATTGGGATAATAAAGATTATCTCGAGAGGGATACTACTAAAAATAATTTTTTTAATCAAAAGGAAAAATGGATTGGGGTTCACTTAAATGGTGAAAAAATTTATGGCTCTTCTCTGAAAGAAATTAGGCATATTATTGATTATCCTAGCTTGCATGCAAAGTAGGTTAAAAGATTTTTTTAATTATCCTGATTATTTTCATTATCTTCAATTAGTTCATTAGCAAGTTTTCTTAAATCTCCCTTAATCGAGACCCATGTAAAGGCAATTATAAAAATTGAAGCAGATATTGCAACAGTGATTTTTTCGACATGGGACATTCCAAGTGCAATAGCAAACATTTCAAACCAAATACTAATTTTTTATTATATTTAATTTTTTAATATAGTTAGAAACAATTTTTTTTTTGCAATGATATTTAATTAATCAAAATATAATAAATAAAATTTAAACTACTTATTTTATTTATTGTTTCTGATTTCAATTTTATTCAGTAAGATTAAATTATGGAAAAAAAAAAGTGCCCCCAATGTAAAAATTTTATTTTAAAAACTTCTCCAACATGTTTATATTGTGGTAGACCTAATAAATTTATAACTAAGGATTACGTAAATAAAAAGTGGAATAAAGATAATAATAAAAGTGTATTTAATTATATTTTTATTAATAAGTATATTGTATTTATTTTATTATTAATATTTACAATCGTTATTATTAAATTTAGTTAAATATCATCAAAAAATCACTTTATTATTGTATCTATAACTTCTTTAGTATTTTTTGATAGTTTATTTTTTTTAATCTGCTTTATTGTTTCTATCATATTACTTTTGTAAGGTTCTGAATAATAATTATACCTGCTAAATACTTTTATAAAACGGGAAATTACTATTGGATTTAATTTATCAAATTCAATTATCTTTTTTGCAATATATTTATAACCAGAACCATTAATTGCATGAAAAGTACTATTTCTTGTTACGAATGTATTTAATATAGCTCTTAAAGTGTTTGGTGATTTTGAATCAAAAAACTTATTTTCAAATAATTTTTCAATACTGATTGTTTTTTCATCAATTTCTATAGATGCATTAAATGAGAACCAACTATCCAAAACGACACTATTATTTTTCCATTTATTGAAGAATATATTTGAAATAATTTTTCTTTCGGGACAATTAATTCTACTGAAAGAATTCATTGCAGCTTTTGCTAGCGTCATCGAATTACTATCGATATACTTAATTATTTTGCCTTTAATTTCCCTATCATCACTGCTTAAGAGTAGTTTCCAAATAGTTTCGATTAGTTTTCTTTCATTTTTACCTTCTGGCCAAACTTTATCTAGATTTTTTTCTATTTCTTGGAGCTTTAAATGTAATTCTTCTTTTAATTTGGTACCGAATAAATGATTTAATTCGTCAATAATTTTATATATCTTTAAAGGGTCTATATTTTCTATCTCCGATTCAATTTCAGCAAATGTCGGAATACTTAGTAATTCTGATAAAAGGGATAAATTTATATCTTTATTTTTTATAAATGATATTAAGGTGCTTATTAGTTTATTTTCAATTTTATGATCTGGTTTTTCATCTAATCTGCATAAAATAATTTTTTTA
The DNA here is from genome assembly GCA_902537395.1 of uncultured Synechococcaceae cyanobacterium. Lineage (GTDB taxonomy): Bacteria > Cyanobacteriota > Cyanobacteriia > PCC-6307 > Cyanobiaceae > Prochlorococcus_A. The sequence goes on along the minus strand of CACBBE010000031.1, from coordinate 1,403 downwards.
TAAAATACTTTTACAGTATTAGTTAGTGTAAAAAAATCTTTTTCATATTTTAAGATTAAAAATTTTTCATCCAAGGTAGTGTCTGATTCCCACTCAACAGGTGAAGAGAATTCGCGAAAATAAGTTACTAAAGGAATTTGGATGTGAGATCTTACATTCCTAAAAATGAATTCTTGTTTTTTTGTTTTTAAAACAACTGTTTTTTCTATCGTTTTATTATCACCGCAAAATATAGCCAGATTTATAGGAATTATTAGTGGTAAATCATTATATGGGTTCTTCTTTATTGGATTACTTTGTGAGGCTTCAATTGTAAGTTTTTCGCCTGTTTGATCCCAGATTCTCTTGAATTTAATCTTTGGGGTCCCATTTTGCTTGTACCAGATTTTAAACTTTTCAGGATCGATTTCCTTGTTGTGCTCTAAAATTTTATCGACAAATTGGTCTATTGTTGCTGCCTTTCCATCATATGTTGAGATGTAATTACTAAATCCTCTATAGAAATTTTCATCTTTTACAAGCTTATTAAGCATTCTAATTATTTCTGCTCCTTTCTCGTAAATCGTGGTCGTATAGAAATTGTCTATTTCTTGGTATCTCTCTGGCATTACAGGATGTGATGTTGGACCAGAATCCTCTCTAAATTGATTTCTCCTAAGAAATTTCGCATCATCAAGTCTTTTGATTTCACGATTATGAACGTCTGCAGTGAATTGTTGATCTCTGAATACTGTTAAGCCCTCTTTTAGAGATAGTTGAAACCAATCCCTACAAGTCACTCTATTCCCTGTCCAATTATGGAAGTATTCATGGGCGATTACGCCCTCTATTCTTTCTAATTCTTCATCAGTTGTTGTTTCAGAATTAGCGAGTATTAGTTTTGAGTTGAAAATGTTAAGACTTTTATTTTCCATTGCTCCCATATTAAAGTGCCTGACTGCAACAATATTGAACAATAACAAATCGTATTCAAGGTTATATTTATCCTCGTCCCACTTCATAGATTTCTGTAATGAATTTATTGCATGTTGAACATATTTTTCATCGCCATATTCAACATAAATATTTATTTTTACTTTATTATTCGATTTTGTTTTGAAATTGTCTTTTACACAATTAAGTTTTCCTGCTACCAATGCAAATAGATATGAGGGTTTCGGATATGGGTCTTCCCAAATTATTTCATGTCGATTATTTGCAAGATTATTTTCTTTTACGACATTACCATTTGAAAGTAAGACAGGGTAATCATTCTTGTCTGCCTCAATTCTCACGGTGTATTTGCTTAGAATATCAGGTCTATCGGAGTGAAAACTTATCCTTCTAAATCCCTCCGCCTCACATTGCGTAGTTATGATTCCATTGCTCTCATACATTCCTAAAAGAGATGTATTTTCCTTCGG
>CACBBE010000030.1 GCA_902537395.1 uncultured Synechococcaceae cyanobacterium | reverse complement strand
AAGAAGTCAAAACAAAACTGCAAAATTATCGCAGTAGGAGATTTCTTGCCATTACTCTACGCTTGGAGTTCAGAATGCGACTTTAGTTTCATTGGAACCCCCAAAAGTGATCATACTTGGAGTAGTGGGCCAGGTTGGGATTTAAGCGATTTTTATCATAAGTTGAAAGGTTCTGAATGGGATCCATGGGAAATGTTTTTAATGCAATCTCCAAGATGTAAAAATTTAATTATGAGAGATAAAATTACAGCTAATAATTTGTATAAAAAAAATATTGATGCAAAATACTTGGGTAATCCAATGATGGATTTTGTTAATGTAACAAACGATAAGATATCAAATATTGTTTCTTTTAAAAGGATTATTTTATTAGTTGGAAGTAGATACCCTGAAGCTCTTAAAAATCTTGATAATTTTCTAAATTGTTTGCAAGGTTTTGATTTATCAAAGGATTTGCTAATACTTTTGCCTTTGAGCATTAATGCCAATGTGATTCAAATTCAAAAATATTTAAATAAATATGGTTTTATAAAACAGCGTAAAGTTAAATTTCTAATTGATGAAGATTCAGTATGGAAAAATAAAGATCAATATATAGTGATTGGAAAAGGTAAATTCAATTCATGGGCCAACATGGCAGAAGTTGGCTTGTCTAATGCAGGAACTGCTACAGAGCAAATTGCTGGCCTTGGAATTCCATCTCTTTCTCTACCTGGACCTGGACCGCAATTTACAAAATCATTTGCAAAAAGGCAATCAAGATTATTGGGAGGTAGTGTTTTAGTTTGCAAAAACAAAAAAATTCTTTTAAAACGTTTAAGTTTACTTTTGAAATTAAAAGTTGACAGGTTAGAACAAGCAAAAATTGGAAAAAAAAGAATGGGAGAATCCGGAGCAAGTAAGAAAATCGTAGAAGCCATAAACCTTCATTTGTTATCTTAGTAAATGGCACTAGCTTATTAATTATTAATTCTTTTATGTATCCAATAAATGATCGGCAATATCTAAAAATTTGTGCAGAGATTGCAAAAGTTATGAGTATAAGCTTATCTTCTGCTAAAAAGAAAGTAGAAATTCAAATTGCAAAAGAAGGCTCGAAAACTATTCAAGAAAAAATACAAGTTGCGCAAAACGTTTTAAAAATTTGTGAAAAAAATGATGGAGATAAATTAAGTTCTTCAAGAATACTTGATAAGCTTATGGAAACTCTTGATGGTGAAGATAATTTTTTAACTGAAGATTGATTCTTAATGTTCAAATATATTTGAGAATTTTAGGATGTCTAAATCAGCATGTACAGAAACTGTATCGAAACATTTTTGAGCTAATTCATATCTATTCTCTCTTTCTAAGATAACTTTTAATTTATGCATAGCTGCAATTAAATATCTAACATCATTTGCTGCATAATCTAATTGATCTTTTCTTAAATCTTCGTTGCTACCCCAATCACTACTTTGCGAGCTTTTGTCCAGTTCTATTCCTAACAATTCATTAATTAAATCCTTTAAACCGTGTTTATTTGTATAAGTTCTTGCCAACTTACTAGCAATTTTTGTACAAAAAATATTTTTTGTATTAATTTCAAGATTGCATTTTAGGGCTGCTACATCAAATCTCGCGTAGTGAAATATTTTAGTAATTTTTTCATCTTCAAGAAGTTTTTTTAAATGAGGTGAAGAAGATGTATTAAGTTCGATTTTTATACATGATGTTCTTTTAAATTCATTGCATATTTGTACTAAACAGAGTCTATCTCTTCCATGAATTAAACCCATTGCTTCAGTATCAATAGCTAGGTAGGATGATTTTTTATAAAGATTGTATAAATCTAAAGTTAAATCGCTATAAAGAAGATCAATATGTTTATTTTCAATGGTCATTTTTAATAAGTATTTAAAGAATTTAAAGGTTTAGAATATTACTTAAGATTTTATTTAATTAAGAATTTTTATCTAATAGAAATATTTTACAGAATAATTCTAAAAAATTATAATATGATGTAACTTTAATTTTTATTCTCGGGTTACTAGAAAAAATTATTTAATGTCAAATTCCTTAAATTCAACATTATTGCTGACAATTCTCTTGGCCATAGGATTATTTTTTTTTCTTAGGGCTTCCAGTAAAGATAGAACAACCATCGTTGAGATTTCATCTTCTCAGCAGCCAATTAAGGTTTTAAATGGTTTATGCGAATGGCTTAATTTGAGGGGATGGAAGCAAACAGGAGGAGATTTTGAACAAAGAATTTTAATATTCAAGGGTCAAGTTGTTTCTAGTAAATTTTTAGCAATTTTTTTAGGTTTTCTTGGCGGTTTTGGTTCATGTGCTTTGGGGTTAGTAATTATTCAAATATATCCTGAATTGGGTTGGTGGCCTATTCTTTTAGGATTAATTGGTGGACCTTTGTCTGGAATTGTTTATTTTAAAAAATCAGCAAGAGAGGAGAAATTTGAATTAAGGTTGATCAACGAAAATGAAAATGATTCAACTTTTATGAGACTTAGAGCCCATAGGGATGAATTAATCTCTTTAGAAAATGAACTCGGAGAAAAACTTCAATTGAAAAGTGACGGTTCTTTATTTAAAACACCTATTTAAGATACTTTAAAAGTTTATTCGATAATTTTTAATCAAAAATATTATTCTCTATACAGAATTTTTCTAATTCTTTATCGTTTAACCAATCTTGGGGTTTTGTGAAAATTGATGTGAGAAATTCCTCTCGAGAATTCGTTCTAGCTTTATATCCATATTCCCATCTAGCTAAAGGCGGTAAGGACATTAATATAGATTCAGTTCTTCCATTTGTTTGTAGTCCAAAAATTGTCCCTCTATCCCAAACTAGATTGAATTCGACATATCTACCTCTTCGATATAGCTGGAATTCTCTTTCCTTCGATGAATATGTTTGAGAAGCTCTTTTTTCAATAATGGGCAAATATGAAGGGAGGAATGCCTGCCCACAGTTTTCCGCTAAAGAAAATAAATCATCCCAATTTAAATTTGATTTGCCAATATTTTCTGAAGCTTTTGATGCTTCTCCATTTTGATTATTTCCTCTATAAATATTACCTGAACCATCTTGATAATCATAAAAAATACCTCCTATGCCTCTAGATTCATTTCTATGCTTCAAGAAGAAATATTCATCACACCATGGTTTGAAAACTTTATGCAAATCTTGATCAACTTTCTCACAAGCGTTTTTATGTTCATTATGAAAATTCCTTACGTCAAAAAGATAAGGATAAAAAGGGGTTAAATCTGCACCTCCCCCAAACCACCAAACAGGTCCAGCTTCGAAATATCGATAATTTAGATGAACTGTTGGAATATAGGGATTCTTAGGATGCAAAACCATAGAAGTTCCAGTAGCAAACCATTCATGACCTTTTGCTTCGGGTCTTTGAGAGATTATAGATTGAGGTAATTCTTTTCCTTGTACTTCCGAGAAATTTACGCCTGCTTGCTCAAAAATAGAGCCATTTTTCAATACTCTTGATCTTCCACCCCCGCCTTCGTCTCTTAGCCAGGATTCCTCTGTAAATTTCCCTTTGCCATCTACATTTTCAAGTCCTGAACAAATTTTGTTTTGTAGAGTTAATAAGAGATCTTTAGTTTTTTCTCTCGAGTTTTTAGGAGGTTCTTTCAACATGTATTTAGTAAATCTTGAAGAAAAAATTTTTTTTGGTTAATTATAAGTTTCTCTTTATAATTTCTCTTAGGGGGTCCTTATTGCCTATTATTTGATAGTTCGACATAGTTCTTAATCTTTTAAACAGTCGACTATCTTGTCAAAATATTTAAAAATTTAATGACCACAATAGAAGATGCGAATTTTGCTTTACAAAAAGTTCTAGATGCTGGATCACAGAAAAATGTAATTGAATTAGCTTGGATTAAAAATGTAAGAGTAACTATACCGAGAGTAATCGTAACATTATCATTACCGTCGTTTGCAAATTCACAGAGAGACAGAATTGTACAAGAGGTAAAAGGGGTATTACTTGGTTTTGAAGATATTGATGATGTTCAAATAGAGATAGACAATAATCCTTCCAAAACAGAATCTCAAAATCAAAGTAATGCTCCTGAGTTGCAGAAGATTGATGGGATTCGGCATATCATAGCTGTTAGCAGTGGTAAAGGTGGAGTTGGAAAAAGTACAATTGCAGTAAATCTCGCTTGTTCTCTAGCTAAATTAGGCTTAAAAACTGGTTTGCTGGATGCGGATATATATGGACCTAATACTCCCTCAATGATGGGAGTTGCCGAACAGAATCCAAAGGTTACAGAAGGTAGTGGCAGTGATCAAAGGTTAATACCAATAAATAAATATGGAATTTCATTGGTATCAATGGGTTTCCTCATAGAAGAAGGTCAGCCAGTTATTTGGAGAGGACCTATGCTTAATAGCATTATCAGACAATTTTTGTATCAAGTTGAATGGAATAATCTTGATTTTTTGGTTATTGATTTGCCTCCAGGAACAGGAGACGCTCAAATATCTCTTTCGCAATCTGTGCCTATTTCTGGCGCTGTAGTAGTCACTACTCCTCAACAAGTATCTTTGCAAGATGCAAGGAGGGGATTAGCAATGTTTAAACAACTCGGAGTACCTTTACTGGGAATTGTAGAAAATATGTCAGTATTTATTCCGCCAGATATGCCAGGTAAAAAATATGAAATTTTTGGTAAAGGTGGTGGACAAACATTAGCTAACGAAAATGACTTACCATTATTAGCTCAAATTCCTATTGAAATTCCTCTCGTTGATGATAGTAATAAAGGTGTACCAATCTCAATAAGCCAGCCCAATAAAGAAAGTTCTGTAGTATTTGGTAAATTAGCTCAATTGATTAAGAATCAATTTGTTAATGCTTAATTGATGTTTAAGAGAATTTCTTTATTAAATAACAGAGGATTTTTACAAAAAAAAGACAACTTTAATAGAGGTTTTTTATTCTCTCCGCTACTCATAATTCCCCTGTTTTTAGTTGTTATTTCGGGTTTATTGATAAAAAGTATTCAGGGTGAATTTTTAGTTTCGAACTATTTAGGTCATATCCTAACTGGTTTTTTAGGTTATTTATTAGCGTATTTTATTTCTTATATACCGTTAGAGAGACTTAGAAAGTATGTGGTTCCATTTTATTTGAGTAATTTAATATCTTTATTACTAATTTATTTTTTTGGGATTTCAGTTTCTGGAGCTCAAAGATGGCTAAACTTGGGCATCTTTTCTTTTCAGCCTTCAGAGGTAGCTAAAATTAGTACTGTATTAACTCTTGCTTTAGTACTCGACAAAAAAATTGCTCTAACAATAAGAGATTTAGTATTGCCCTTATTAGTAGTAGTTATTCCTTGGTTATTAATTTTCTTTCAACCGGATTTAGGTACCTCTTTAGTTTTAATTGTTTTGACAGGTGTGATGCTCTATTGGTCGCAAATGCCTATAGAGTGGATTTTGATATTAGTATTTTGTATTATCACTTCTATATTATATTTAACCTTACCAGCTCTTCTTATTTTCTGGATTCCAGTTATAGGATATCTTGCCTATAGATCTTCAAAAAAGAAAATTATTTTTTCTGCTCTCGCTATTTCGTTCCATTTATTAGTGGCAAAATTTACACCAATTTTGTGGCAATATGGTTTAAAAGAATATCAAAAAGATAGATTAGTTTTATTTTTAGATCCAAATAGAGATCCATTAGGTGGCGGATATCATTTGATACAGAGTCAAATTGCAATTGGTTCTGGAGGATTATTTGGGACTGGTTTGCTAAAAGGTAAGTTGACTAATTTGCAATTTATACCTGAACAACATACTGATTTTATATTCAGTGCTTTAGGAGAAGAATTAGGATTCGTGGGGTGCGCTTTAGTTTTATTTTTGTTCTTTTTTTTGATTAAAAAACTTATTAATACTGCAACAATTGCTAGGACTAACTTCGAATCTCTAATTGTTGTTGGAATAGCCTCAACTTTTTTATTTCAAATAATTATTAACTTATTTATGACTATTGGATTAGGACCAGTTACTGGAATTCCCCTTCCTTTTATGAGCTATGGTCGAACCTCGTTGGTGACTAATTTTATATCTATTGGACTTGTTTTATCTATATTGAAACGTTCAAGATCACTAAGAAGTTGATGAAATCACAAATAACTATAAAAACAATCCAAGAGCTTTTGATTAAAGGATTTCAAACCATTTATGTGGATGATGATACATCCAGAAGAATGTGGTGGGCTTCTTTAGAAGTTATTCAAAAAGACTTCCTTTCTCCGAATTATAAACAGGGGGGGTTGTGGGTTGCCTCGCCTTTGCCAGCTTTTAATGATAAAAAATTTTTAAATCAACTTCATGGATGGCTTTGGTCACCTGAGGGGTTTCCATACTTTCAAAATGAGAATGCAGGTTTTTTACCAGTCAATAATTCAGAAAAGATAAAAAAAGATTTTAATTTAGTTAGTAATTATAAAGTCTTAAATCTTTCTCAAGAAGATGGCTATGAACCTTTTTTAATGATAATCACTCCAAATTTTCAATGCGTATTATCAATTGTAGGAGAAAAAGATAAGAAAATTCTATTAATGAAGTGTGATGAAGAAAGCCTTAAAATTTCAATTGAATTAATGCATGCAAAATTAAATCAAGAAAATTATGAGGAAGGAGTAAAATTTCGTAATGCAATCAATAATTTAGGTAACCTTAATATTAATAATCAATTTGAAAAATTATTTTGGCCAATATTATCGGCAAAATTAGCAAATATTACGCAAAATATTAATATACATAATTCTGTGAAAAATGATGAAAAAAATGTGCAAATAACTGAAGCAAAATTATTACGTGCAATTTCTCATGAAGTAAGAACTCCTTTGGCAACAATAAGAACCCTAATAAGTTCTACTTTAAAAAAATATAAAATGGATGAATCAATGAGAAATCGTTTAATTCAAATAGATAATGAATGTAATGAACAAATTGATAGGTTTGGTTTAATCTTTAATGCAGCAGAATTAGTTGGTAATGAAGTGTCATCATTGAATAACTTGGCGAAAATTAATTTAGCCGAAATTTTCAAAAAGCTTGCTCCCTTATGGAATAAACAATTAAACCGACGTGGTATTTCTTTGAAGATAGATGTCCCCAAACAACTTCCACAAATTTTGAGTGATTCTGAAAAATTAGAATTAATGTTAAGAGGATTAATTGATAAAAATACTAGAGGATTAAAAGAGGGTAGTACATTAATTTTAGAATTAAGACCAGCTGGTCAAAAACTCAAACTTCAACTTAAAGTACAAAAATTAGATAACAAACAAAAAGAAATTCTAAAAAAAGATAACGGTTCTGATATTGGTCCTGTTTTAAATTGGAACCCTCAAACTGGCAGTTTACAACTTAGTCAAAATGCAACTCAAAAGTTGTTAGCTAGTTTAGGAGGGCATGTCACACAAAGACGTGATACAGGTTTGACAGTATTTTTTCCGATTTCAGATTCAAAATAAAATGATAAAGAAGTTTTCCATATATTAAATAATGTAGAAAATTTCACATTAATTTTGAATTTTGCAAAATATGAATGCTAATTTCTTATTATAAATAACTCAAAATCTAGGATGACTGAAACTTTAGTTGGTCAATTTCCAAAGCATATAGGAAGTACTGGGGGTTTATTAAACTCAGCAGAAACAGAAGAAAAATATGCGATTGTATGGAAAAGTTCAAAAGAACAAGCATTTGAATTGCCCACCGGCGGAGCGGCTATAATGCATGAAGGTGATAATTTAATGTACTTTGCAAGAAAAGAACAATGCCTTGCATTAGGGACACAATTAAGAGCTTTCAAACCAAGAATTGAAGATTTTAAAATCTACCGAATCTTCCCAGGTGGCGATATTGAATTTTTACACCCAAAGGATGGTGTTTTCTCCGAAAAAGTAAATGAAGGTAGAGAGAAAGTAGGTCATAATCCTAGAAGAATAGGTGAGAATCCTAATCCAGCTGGTTTGAAATTTACAACTAAGAATACTTTTGATTAACTTCTTTAAAGTTGATATAAAAGAAGAAAATAATTATAATTTGGGCTGACATTATTAATATGATCAGCTCACAGAAAGATAGTTTTTTAAACGCTTACGAAGAAGGTAAAAATTTTATACCTATCGTTGAAACTTGGCCAGCGGATTTAGAGACTCCACTATCGACTTGGTTAAAATTATCTTCAAAAGATTCCCATGGTGTTTTTCTCGAATCTGTTGAAGGTGGGGAGAATTTGGGTAGGTGGAGTATTGTTGCTACTAAACCTCTTTGGGAAGCCGTTTGTTATGGAGAAGAAATAGTTAAAACTTGGAATAATGGCAAAACTGAAACTCATAAAGGTGATCCTTTTGATATTTTGAAAAGTTGGACAAAGGAATATAAATCAAATATTCTTGAAGAATTACCATCAATTGGACAGTTATATGGCTCTTGGGGTTATGAATTAATAAATCGAATAGAGCCAAGCGTTCCAATAAATGAAATACCAGAAAATAATATCCCCCATGGTTCCTGGATGTTTTTTGATCAATTAGTTGTTTTTGATCAAATAAAAAGATGTATTACTGCAGTGGTTTATGCTGATACAACTTCTTCTAAAGATTCTTCGATTGAAGAGTTGTATCTAAACTCAATTTCTAAAATTCAAGAAACTAGAAATTTAATGAGAGTTCCTCTAAAAGAAGATGAGTTTTTAGATTGGAATGAAAATGAGAATTTTAATTTAGATCTAGAAAGTAATTGGAAGAAAAAAGATTTTGAGGATGCAATTATCTCTGCAAAAGAATACATAAGAAAGGGAGATATCTTCCAAATAGTAATAAGTCAGAGATTTCAAACTCAAGTCAATAATGATCCCTTTAGTTTATATAGAAGTTTGAGGATGGTTAATCCATCTCCATACATGTCATTTTTTGATTTTGGCTCATGGTATCTGATAGGTTCGAGTCCTGAAGTAATGGTTAAAGCTAAAATAAATAAAAATAACGAGATTGTCGCAAGCTTAAGACCAATAGCGGGCACAAGACCAAGAGGTATTGATAATCAACAAGACTTAGAACTAGAAAAGGATTTATTAAAAGATCCAAAAGAGATAGCTGAGCATGTAATGCTAATTGATCTTGGGAGAAATGATCTTGGAAGAGTTTGCGAAATTGGTACTGTGAAGGTCAAGGATTTAATGGTTATTGAGAAATATTCACATGTTATGCATATAGTTAGTGAAGTTGAGGGCATCTTAAAAAACAATGCTGATGTATGGGATTTGTTAAAAGCATCTTTTCCAGCTGGGACAGTAACTGGTGCCCCAAAAATAAGAGCTATGCAATTGATTAAGCACTTTGAAAAAGATGCTAGAGGACCTTATGCTGGTGTTTACGGATCTATTGATATTAATGGTGCATTAAATACTGCAATTACGATAAGAACTATGATAGTTAAACCCTCAAGAGATGGGAAATATGATGTTTCAGTACAAGCAGGAGCAGGAATAGTTGCGGATTCTTTTCCTGAAAATGAATATCAAGAGACAATTAATAAAGCGAAGGGGATATTAAAAGCATTAGCCTGTTTGAATAAATAAATGAGTAAAGATAATCTTTATAAAGGTTTTGAAGTGGAACTTTTTTACAGGTTCTTTAGATTCTCATATTGGTGTTTCAGCTGATATTGAGAAAAAATTTTCTGATTTTGTAAAAGAGCCAGATAACAGAAATGTTGAATACATAACAACACCTGAAAAAGACTACAAGTTTTTATACGAGAAATTAATAACTCCAAGAAAAAAGTTAAGGAATTGGCTCAATACTAAAAATTTAACTATCATTCCTTCGTCCACTCTTTGTTTTAAACACGATATTACATTTCAAAGATCTGATATTGACAACGACTATCACCAATTTATTCAAGATAATTATGGAATATCTATTGCAACTTCGAG
>CACBBE010000029.1 GCA_902537395.1 uncultured Synechococcaceae cyanobacterium | reverse complement strand
TTTATTCAATGGATCAAATAGAGTACTTAAGAGAATTAGAAATCAATACTCCCTATGGTAAACCTTCTGATTCAATAAAAGTATATAATCTTGGAAACCTAGAGATAGCATTTATTCCTAGACATGGCAGATCACATAATTTAAATCCTTCTGAAATCCCTTACAAAGCTAATATTTGGGCTCTAAGATCAATAGGAGTAAGATGGATTATTGCTCCATCAGCAGTTGGTTCATTACAAGAACAGATAAGGCCACTTGATATAGTGGTTCCAGATCAATTTATAGACCGGACAAAAAATAGACCTGCAACCTTCTTTAACGAGGGAGCTGTCGCTCACGTAACTATGGGAGATCCCTTCTGCACAAATTTATCACGTATATTAAGTGAAATCGGAGAAAAGAATATTCCTGGCGGTAGACAATTGCATAGAGGGGGCACATATCTAGCAATGGAAGGTCCCGCTTTCTCAACTAGAGCAGAATCTAATTTATATAGGAGTTGGGGATGTTCAATAATTGGAATGACGAACCACACAGAAGCAAGATTAGCTAAAGAAGCTGAAATAGCTTACTCCTCCTTATCTATGGTTACTGATTATGATTGCTGGCATCAAACTCATCAAGAAGTTTCTGTAGAGATGGTTTTGGATAATCTTAGATCAAATACTGAAGTGGCTAATAAAATAATATTTGAAGTAGCTAAATTAATTGAAAAAGAAAGACCAAAGAGTAAGTCTCATTTTTCATTAAAAGATGGATTGATAACCCAAAAAGAAAATATCCCAAGCTCGACAAAAGAGAAGCTAAGAATATTTACTGATTCTTATTAAGCTTATTTGATATAAGTGATTATCAGGTCAAGCTAAGGATTTGTTAGCCTCCACCTCCAACGCCTTGGTATGAACCATAGAAGAATATACCTAAAACGAAGATAACTGCAATTCCACCTGCTGTGGCAACAAGCCATAGTGGGAGAGTTCCTTCAGTCCATCTTCTTTCCCAAGCAACTGCTGGTCTTCCATCGGGAAGTCTATCTGGAATTCTTCCATCAGGTCCTTTTAATTTACTCATAGTTTTAATTTAATTGAAAAAGTAACTGGAAAATAAAATTCCCAATACAAAGACTGAAAGTAAGCCTAAATAAAGGCTTGTACGATTAAGTTCAACTGGAACTTTGTTAGGATTTTCGTTTACTTGCATGATTTTTAAATTTATCGGGCTACGAATTGCATAGCAGCAATGGAACCCAAAAAGAATACTGATGGAATAGCTAAAGCATGAACTGCAAGCCAACGAACAGTAAATATAGGATAAACGCGGACTTCGGCAGCCTGCATTGGAGCTTGAGAATTAGACATAGTTATTTTGTTCTTAAATCAAGTTGAGACTTCGCATCAAATCTTTGTGTTACAACAGGAGCTTTTGCTTCAGATGCCTGAAAGTAACTATCAGGACGAGGAGTACCGAAAGCGTCGTAAGCCAAACCTGTGTATACGAATAAGAAGCCTGCTATAAAGATAGCTGGTAATGTTACTGCATGAATAATCCAGTACCTAATACTGGTGATTATTTCAAAGAATGGGCGTTCACCCGTTGAACCTGCGGCCATAATCACAAATGTCTACCATATGATCTTACAGTGTAAAATCATAAGTTCGCGAAGAAATTAACAGCTTGGTTACAGACAGTTGTTAAATTCATCCAAAATTAAGATTTTTTTTATAATTTTCTTAAGTTATTACAGATTTAACCATTCCATTTAAGAATGTAACCACGCTCGCCAAGTATGAATCCTTTTTGGTTATCTAAAGACTCCTTATCAAGAAAAACTATTTTTATATAATTAGTAGGCAATGCAGAAGCAAGAGGATCTGAATTCCAAGTTTCACCTTGATCTTTACTTACTATTAAAGTGCCATTACCACCACCAGCCCATATGTCACCATTTGGGTCCCATCCCATATCTAAGTAATTGTAACCATTAAGAATAGGAATAATAGGCTTTGACCAACTTTCTAAATTATTAGAATCTTCATTAAATCTAATTTCCGCACCTCTTGAAAGCATCCATAAACTTCCTTCTGGGTTGAAACCAATACTTTGGACTCTCTTACTACTTGCTCTTTGGTGAGCAATCCAAGTATTGCTATCACCATCAAGAGTAGAGAAGAAATTTCCAAGACTGCTTACGCTCACATAATCACCGCTAGATGTTCTTCTTAAATCTCTTATACCTCCCTGTTCCGATGGGTCTGATACTTTTGCCTCCCATGTTTCACCGCTATTGGAAGTTTCATAAATAGCTGCTGAAGTTGTCGCCAATTGAGCAACTCCTTCATCAATAGTAGTAACTAAGAAAGGCTGGCCTGGTAACTTTCCAAGTGAAAGCCTAGTCCAGTTTTTACCTTCATCAAAAGTATGCATTACTAGAGAGGGTTGCCCTATTAACCAACCTTCAGAACCCTTGAAATCAATATCGAGAAGGCGAAAGTTCTCTTCAGCAGAAATATCTAATGATCTTTTTTCCCATGTTTCACCACCATCAGTAGATTCCATAATTAATCTATTTGAGCCTACTAAAAACCCATGATTATCATCTATAAAATCAACATCTAAAGCATTAGCCTGATCTTCAAACTGAATTGTTTTCCAAGGGCTGCTTTCATTCATCTTGACACCTGTAGATGAACAACTGCTTAAAACAAAACAGAGAACTACAGATAAAAGAAGATTCGGAATACTGGTAAAAAAATTTTTCATTTAATTATATTAATGCAGAGAGTACAAAGAAAGGAACATAGCAGCAGCAAACGCCAATCCTCCAAAAATCAATATATTTTTTTGTCCAGGAGGTAAACTATTAAATCCAAATCCATAAACTAAATTCTCTTCAAATCCACTAGGTTTTGCTCTAGATCCTATATCCTTATAAAAATTTTTTCCGGCTCGACAAACAGGGCATGCAAAAGTATTACCATCCAACTCTGAAAAAGGCGTATTTTTGGGTATGTTTAATTTTTTATTTCCTTCAGACGGATCATAAATGTATCCACAACTTCTACATTCGAATCTATTTTGTTCTAAATTAGGGATAGGTTGTTCAACATTTACTCCTGTAGAATTTTCAGGAAGGTTTTCTTTCTCGAAGTTTTCAACTATTTTGTTTTCCTCAGAGGCTGGTTGAATGTTTTCACTCACGGTTTATTATTGTTCTTTAAGAACTTTAAAAGATTTTGCTTAATTAAGCGACTTTTATTCAAAATTAATTTTTTAAGATGTTTTTATTAACTGGCTATGAATATTTTTTAGGTTTTCTTCTCATTGCCGCAGCAGTACCAATATTAGCTCTAGTTACTAATCTTATCGTTGCCCCAAAAGGCAGATCAGGGGAAAGAAAACTTACATATGAATCTGGAATGGAGCCTATAGGAGGAGCATGGATTCAATTTAATATTCGTTATTACATGTTTGCCTTAGTTTTCGTTATATTTGATGTTGAGACTGTATTCCTTTATCCTTGGGCTGTTGCTTTCAATAGATTAGGCTTATTAGCTTTTATTGAGGCTTTAATTTTCATTGCAATACTTGTTATCGCTCTGGCATACGCATGGAGAAAAGGTGCTTTAGAATGGAGTTAAAAACTTGAATCCACAATTATCCCCAAAAGCAATAAGAGAAATCCGAGAAGGAACTTGCAATCCTCTTGGTGCACCCCAAGTTACTACAGATTTAAGCGAAAATATTATTTTGACAAGTTTAGATGACCTTCATAATTGGGCTAGACTAAGTAGTCTATGGCCTCTCTTGTACGGAACTGCTTGTTGTTTTATAGAATTTGCTGCTTTAATTGGATCAAGATTTGATTTTGATAGATTTGGATTAGTACCTAGAAGCTCACCAAGGCAAGCAGATTTACTAATAGTTGCAGGGACAGTAACAATGAAGATGGCTCCCGCGCTTGTAAGACTTTATGAGCAGATGCCGGAACCAAAATATGTTATCGCAATGGGTGCTTGCACAATCACAGGTGGAATGTTCAGTGCAGATTCTACAACTGCTGTAAGAGGCGTTGATAAATTGATACCAGTTGATCTATACCTACCAGGATGCCCACCAAGACCAGAAGCAATTTTTGATGCTGTAATTAAATTGAGAAAAAAAGTTGGTAATGAATCAATTTTAGAGCGCACAAAAACCGAGCAAACTCACAGATACATAACATCTGATCACGAAATGAATCTTGTTTTCTCAGAAAATACAGGTGAATATCTAAACAAAACTTCAACCAACGTTATTCCTTCCTCCAAAAAAGAAAAAATAACTGAATTTCCCGAAAATACCGAAAAAACTGAAATTATTAATATTGTAGAAGATTAATGGAAAAAGACGGTTTAGCTAAATCCTCAGATACTTCATTAGAAAAAGAAGGTTTTATAAGCAAATCTTTGTCTAAAGATGGAATTCCAAATCAATCCTTATCTGAAGATCACATAGGAATTGAAAACATTTCTGTGGAACCTAATAAATTATATGAAGCAGTATCTGCCTTAAGAAATTACGGTTTCAATTATCTTCAATGTCAAGGAGGATATGATGAGGGACCGGGAAAAAATCTTGTGAGTTTCTACCATTTTATAACTGTTGATGATTTACAAAAAATTGAAAAAATTAAAGAAGTCAGATTAAAAGTTTTCCTAAAAAGAGATTCTGATCTATCAATCCCTAGTTTGTATGAAATTTTTAAAGGAAGTGATTGGCAAGAAAGAGAAACTTTCGATATGTATGGAATAAATTTTATTGATCATCCAAATCCCAAAAGACTATTAATGCCTGAAGATTGGAGAGGATGGCCATTAAGGAAAGATTATATTCAGCCAGATTTTTATGAACTTCAAGATGCTTATTAGTTTAATTTTTTTAATTTGCGGTATATAAACATAACTGCTCTTGCTAATCTCCTAGGATCATGTCTAAGGGTTGGAGTTATTCTTTTTGAGTATAATGGTGCTTGCAAAACATAATAACCCTCAGATAATAGTTTTCCTTTATTACATTTGACAGGCTCTGCACCTCTACTTTCGTAATAGTCTACAAGAGGAGACTTTTCAAATTGTATCTGAGATAAAATTGAATTAAAAATTCGAGTATTAACTCCAAAATTTGATAATTGTTTTTCTATTGCTTTGATATGTTGATAGACATCAAGACCATCTGTTTCTCCAGGCTGAGTCATCAAATTACTTATATAAATTTTAGGGGCATTACTTTGCAATAAAGCATCCACTATCTCTGGGACTAACAGATTAGGCAATAAAGAAGTGTATAGACTACCTGGGCCAAGAACAATTAAATCAGCTTCTTTTATAGATTCAAGAGCACTTGGAAGAGCTGAAGGATTTTCTGGTAGGTAACCAATCCTCGAAATTAATTTTTTAGATTCACTGATCTTGCTTTCACCAAAAATTTTTTCACCATCTTCTAATTCGGCCCATAACATAACATCAATATTTGTTGCAGGTAAAACTTGACCTTGTACCGCCAAAACCTTACTAGAGGCTTGAACTGCTTTTTCTAAACTTCCTGTAATTGTTGTTAAAGCTGACAAGAATAGATTTCCAAAACTATGACCTTCCAGACCACTTCCTCCTGAAAATCTATACTGAAATAATCTAGTTAAAGTAGGTTCTTCATTTGATAAGGCTGCCAAGCAATTTCTAATATCTCCTGGAGGTTGCACACCTAGTTGTTTTCTGAGAATTCCACTACTTCCACCATCATCGGATACAGTTACAATTGCTGTAATATTACTACTGTAATTCTTTAATCCTTTCAGTAAGGTTGATAAGCCTGTACCTCCCCCAATTGCAACAATATTTGGGCCTCTGTTTAATTTACTTTTAACTCTTAATGCATCAACTAGAAATGTATCTTTTTCTGGAACAAGCGCTTTTTGAATAGAATTAATACTTCTATTTTGTCCAATCCCAATTAATAATAGTCCAACAAAAAAAATCAATGGCCCCATTAATGAAACAGGCAAAATACTTGTTAAACCTGTCATTACCCCAAAAAAGATTTCAATAAGCCAATAGAGAGGTCTTAAATTTGTCCAAATTACCAAGCCTAATAATGTAGTCAAAAATCCTATAGCAGATGTAAACATCCATCTTTTAATTACCAATCCTGGCAAAAGCCAACTCAAAATCCTTAAGATTTTGTTCAACAAGACAAAATGAGACTTTTTAAAATTTTTATAGTACCTTCTGATCCTTTTTTTACCCTTATTCATTAAAAACCTCTTAAATTATTTTTCTCAAATTTAAAAACTATATAAAATCATTATAAATCAAATTCATACATCCTTTTTTTATTTCCAAAAATAGGCAAAATGTAATAAAGAGATTTTTTTATATAAGTTTTGAAAAAATCAAAGCATGCAGTTGAAACAAAAAACCTCTCAATAAGCTGGGGGAAAGTTAATGTGCTTAATCAAATAAATTTTCAACTTAATGATGGAGAGAAATTAGCTATTGTTGGCCCCTCAGGTTCTGGCAAATCAACCATATTAAAAATATTAGCAGGATTAATTTTACCTACAAAAGGAGAATTAAGAATATTTGGTGAGAAGCAAAAATATTTGAGATTAGATCAAAATAATCCTCCTGATGTAAGACTAGTTTTTCAGAACCCTGCTTTATTAGGATCTCTAACTATTGAAGAAAATGTAGGTTTTCTCCTCAAGAGAAATAAAAACTTATCGAAAAAGTCAGTTCATGAAATAGTACGTGAATGTTTGGCTGAGGTGGGATTATTTAATGTTGAGAATAAACTTCCAAATGAATTAAGTGGAGGCATGCAAAAAAGAGTAAGTTTTGCGAGGGCATTAATTACTGATCAAACTCTCAATGCAAAGTCTAAACCTTTATTACTTTTTGATGAACCAACTGCCGGCCTTGATCCCATTGCCTCATCAAGAATTGAAGATTTAATTAATAAGACAAATGATAAAGCTAGCGGATCATCTATTGTGGTTAGCCATGTTCTTAGTACTATAGAGAGAACTTCAGATAAAGTTTTAATGCTTTATGGAGGCAAATTCAGATGGGCAGGCTCGATTAATGAATTTAAAGAGAGTAAAGATCCCTATGTGTTTCAATTTAGGCATGGAAAACTTGATGGTCCAATGCAACCCAAAGACATTTAGAGATTATGCGTAGAAGCTTACGAGATTCAATAGTTGGTTTTTCCTTATTAGGGGGCATTTTAATATTCACTTTTTTTTCTTTTTGGCTCAGAGGAGTAAGATTATCCTCAAAAAATTGGTACCTCTTTGCTGAATTTAATAACGCAAGCGGTTTATCAAAAAAATCTCCAGTTACTTACAGAGGAATCTTAGTTGGATCGATAGAAGAAATCTTGTTCACGAATGAATCAATTAAAGCAAAAATAGTTTTAAATAATCCTGAAATTATTCTTCCAAGGCCAGCATTTGCGAGGGTAGTTACAAATTCTTTCCTTGGAGGAGATGTGCAAGTTGCTTTAGAAACTAGTGACAAGACAATTCCTAAAAACATTGCACAACCTGTATCCGAAAAATGCGATACCAAATTAATTATTTGTCAGGGAGATACTATCACAGGTAAGCAACTATCAAGTCTTTCAAATATAACTAATAGAATAAGCCAACTTTTAAAAGAAACAAATCAAGAAAACTTAATTGAGAACGTCCTCAACTCAATTGATCAATTTGACAAAACACAAGAAAATCTTGATGAATTAATTTATTTATCGAAAAAAGAAATAGAAAGAGTTGAACCTCTAATAAAAGAAATTACAGTTGCTGCTAATCATTTGAATAACATTTTGTCTACTATCGATGAAAAAGAAACCCTTAATGATATTAAATTGACAATAAATGCTGCTAGGTCTATTTCAACCAAAATAGATGATATGAGTGATGATTTTAAAAAATTAACTCAAGATAAAGAATTAACCAAATCTATAAGAGATTTAACGATTGGACTTTCAAAATTCCTTAACGAAATTTATCCTTGAGAAATATTAAAATTCATTTATAGCATTTAAAGCCATAGCTGCGATTGCTTTATCTGTAGCTTTTGGCAGTTGAACATATTTCCCCTGAGCTGCCTCTGCTAATTCTTTACCAAATCCACTTGCAATAAATTTTCTTTCTGTATCAATTATCAAAAGTTTTATCCCAAGCATGGGATATTTTGCTGCAATATCAAGAACCTCTTGCTTTAAATTTGCATTATTATTTTCGTTTTCTTCAACCTCATTTTGTCCTAGAGATAATCCTAATGGAACATTTCCTCTTCCATCGGTAATTCCAACAACAATAACTTGACCTATATCTCCAGTAGAAAGAGCATTTTTTGCTACTTTTGCTGATTGCGTTAGTCCATGAGCTAAAGGCGATCCACCTCCACAAGGCATTGTTTCAAGCCTTCTTTTCGCTGCAGTTATTGATCTTGTTGGAGGCAAAAGAACTTCTGCCTGATTTCCTCTAAAGGGAATCAGGGCAACTTCATCTCTATTCTCATATGCCTCGGTCAAAAGTCTGATAACTGCACCTTTAGCACTTTGCATTCTATTAAGAGCCATAGACCCACTAGCATCAACAAGAAAAATGACTAAAGCACCCGCCTTTTTTTGAAGAAGCTTTGCCCTAAAATCATTCTCTTCAATAACTATTGATTTATTAGGGTTTCTTAATCTTCGTGATTTTTGATAAGGAGCTGCAGCCCGCAAAGTCGCATCTACCGCAATTCTTTTTACTTTACCTCTTGGAATAATAGGTTTTACATATCTTCCCCTACTGTCACTAAATATTACTGATCTACTTCCACTATTTCCTGCTTTTGCTTTAGCTGATGAAAAAAGTAATAAGTCAGGATCAACCATACAGGCCTCAGGATCTAGAATGAATTCTTCAGGTATTTCGGGAGTAGATTCTTCCTCTCCATCGGAATTATCTTCTTCTTGTTCTTTGTCTTGCTCATCATCATTGTCATTAGCCTCAGGTTCAGACTCTTCATTATTTGATTGAGGTGGAGGTGGGGGACTCTGATCCTCTGGAGGTGGGGGTTGCATATCATCATCTTCTGGAGGAATTTGCATTGCTCGTGGGAGAATAACTAACCTAACTGCGACTTTTAGGTCTTCAGAATTTACATTCTCATCGCCTCGAAGAGCTGCATTAGCCTTTGCTACTTTTACTGCAAATAATTCCGACCTATGCCCTTCTACTCCTCCCCTAAGAGCTTCATTCACTAAATAGGTTATTTGCTCTTTTGTTATCTTGACATCTTTTAACCATTGCCTTGCCAAAATTAATTGAGTGGATAAATTATCAGATTCTTCAGACCATTTTTCTGAAAATTTAATATTATTTTCTGCGTGCGATAACACAGATTTTGTAATCTCAACTCTCTGAGCATTATCAATAGATTGATCTGCGGAAAGCACGATGGCAAAACGATCTAAAACATGATCTCTTAGAGCACCTTCTTCAGGATTATAAGTTGCTATTAAAAGTGACTTACAAGGATGAGAAAGGCTTAAACCATCTCTTTCAATATTATTTTTCTCTCTTCCTGTGGCTTCAAGAATTAAATTTACAATGCCATCATCCAATAAATTTATATCGTCCACATAAAGAACGCCTCTATGAGCCTCTGCTAAAATTCCAGGTTGAAAAACCTGTTCCCCAGTACTTAATGATGCAGCGACGTCAATTGATCCAACAAGCCTGTCTTCAGTTATGCCAATGGGAACTTGAATAAATGGAGCCTCTCTTACTTTTTTCGGAATTTCTTCAATTTGATTCAAATAATCACTTCCAATTACCTCCTCCAACAATTTATTAGTACTAATATCCCACTCCTCTGGTTTATCTGGATCCAGGTTCCTACCAACAGGTCTTGATGAAGTATTACTATTTGTACTTGTTAGCTTTTCCAGGATTGATTCATTATCTAATATCTCTACGGGAGGGAGTAAAGTATGCAAACCCCTAGCTAATACTGACTTACCAGTACCTCTTCCACCAGCGATAATCACTCCTCCTAAACTGGGATCAACTGCTGCCAAAAGCAAAGATAACTTCAATAAACTATGACCGGTAATTGCCGCCAAAGGGAAAGCTCTAAAAGAATCCT
>CACBBE010000028.1 GCA_902537395.1 uncultured Synechococcaceae cyanobacterium | reverse complement strand
AAATTATGAATCTGATATAGATATTGAATTTCACGATAACAGTTTAAACCAACATATTTTCGAAAAGTACGAAATTAAGAAGATAATTCAAAAAGCTCTCCAGCCGAGAGTAGATCTTCCTTCAGGAGGTTATATCATTATCGAACCTACTGAAGCTTTAACAGTAATCGATGTAAACTCTGGATCATTTACAAGATCCGCAAATTCAAGACAAACCGTTTTGTGGACAAACTGCGAAGCAGCAGTTGAAATCTCAAGGCAAATGAAATTAAGAAATATTGGTGGAGTTATAGTAATAGATTTTATTGATATGGAATCTAGAAGAGATCAATTTCAGTTACTTGAGCATTTTACCTCAGCAATAAAAGATGATTCTGCTAGGCCTCAAATAGCTCAGCTTACTGAATTAGGCTTAGTAGAGTTAACCAGAAAAAGACAAGGTCAAAATATATATGAATTATTCGGTAAAAAATGTTCTACATGCGATGGTACTGGACATGTAGAAAATATTTTAAATCACGAAAATTCTAACTTCAAAATTAAAAATATTGAAAATAAATCTAATCAATCAAACAATCAAAAAGCTTTAGATACAGATACTTATCAATCAACTGATGAGCAGGAAAAAATAATTGACAAGGAATTAATTAACCCCAAAGAGCTAATTAAAGAGAATTCTTCTAATAAAAAAGAAAAAGAGAATGATAATGATAATTTGAACCAATCAAATTCAAAAGAAAAAAATATAATAACAGTTGATCTTACAAATGAAGAAAAAATTGTTTTCAGTCAATTAGGTATTAATCCACTTATAAAGTTAGGTAAAGAATATCTCACCAGCAATAATTTTGTGCGTTTAAAAGAAAGTAATAAAGAAACTGAAAAACCCTTAGATAATAAAAAAACAAAAGCAAAGCCAATTAAAAAAATCTCAAAATCGGGAGAAGATAAGATTCAAACTAAAATTGAAGCAAATGCAAATTCTAAAGATAAATCAACAAATAAAACTAATGTAAATAATCAAGTTGTATTTAAAGATAAAAAGGATGAAATTGTAATTACAGATGAGCTAAATAATGCAAGAAAAAAAAGAAGAAGATCTTCAGCAAGCATTGAATAAAGTATTCGAAGTTGGAATAGATGAAGTTGGAAGGGGAGCAATTTTTGGGCCAGTTTTTTCAGCAGCTGTTGTATTAACTGAAAAAAATAAATTAATCTTAAAACAATTTGGAGTAACAGATAGTAAAAAACTAACTCCCACAAAAAGAAAATTACTTTTACAAAAAATTTTATTACTCTCTTCAGATTATGGAATTGGGCAATCTTCGGCCAGAGAAATAGATAAGTTAGGTATCAGGGTTGCGACAGAACTTTCAATGATAAGAGCTTTAAAAAAATTAAAAGAAAAGCCATCTGAATTAGTAATTGATGGTCCCTTATTATTAAGGCCATGGGACGGAATTCAGAAAAACATAATATCTGGAGACTCAAAGTTTATCTCGATTGCTTCAGCAAGCATAGTTGCCAAAGTTTCTCGCGACAATCTAATGGAGAGGTTAGAAAAAAAATACTCAGGGTACTTTATATTTAAAAATAAAGGTTATGGAACCAGACAGCATCTTTCATTAATCAAAAAAAATGGAATAACTAAACTTCATAGGAAAAGTTTTTTAAAGAAATCAAATCTTATTTAATTCACACCAATCTAAAAAATCTTTTACAAGTTGCTTTTGAACTCTTGACTTTATACCTAAGAGAATCCCATTTAATACCGAATGACCAGTAGATTCCAAAATTTTCCTTGGTACCAGCTTCAGTAGAGGGGGTTGGCTTACAGATACCCCAAGAAGCGCCTCACCTTCTAAACCAATATCAGTTGCTTCCAAATTCGCTTTCAAAATAAGATTAAAATCATCTATGATCCCCAAACCATCCAATGTACTTTCAAGAGCACTCATCTTCAAAATTCCATCTTTATTTTCTACCGCAATTGAGACAACAGGGTTAATATCTAATTGAAAAACCTTAAAACTTGTTACTGTATACTTATATCTACCTACTCCCTCTGGTACTAATTTTTTGGAGTCAAGCATTGCTCCAACAACTCTTTCTTCTTCCAAAAGATATTTAGGAAGATATTCTTTATTACGTGTTACAGAAAGCTTGAGTTTCTGCTTAGCATCAAAAGACAATAGCATTTTCTAGATTCCTCCAATGCTTATTTGATCTCTTTTTTTTTTACAATTAATCATGCGCAAACAAGTTGCATATTTAGGTCCTCAAGGAACATACGCAGAAAAAGCAGCCCATATATTATCAAAGCTTGCCAATTTTCAGACACCTATATTTGTACCATGTAATGGGTTACATTCGGTCATTAAATCAATAGCGTACAACAATTGTGATGCTGCTGTAGTCCCTATAGAAAATTCTGTAGAAGGGGGAGTTACAGCTACTCTTGACGCCCTTTGGAAATTCCCTGAAATTTTTATAAATAAAGCAATTGTATTACCAATAAAACATGCATTAATTAGTGATGGAGAACTTTCAAACATTTCAGAAGTATTATCTCATCCTCAAGCATTAGCTCAATGTTCAGAATGGTTATCTGAGAATCTTCCAAATGCGATTCCACTCCCAACAAATTCAACATCAGAAGCTGTCAATATGATCAAGGGGAGTAAATTCAGAGCTGCTATCGGTTCAAAATCGTTAATTCAAATTGAAGGACTTAAAGAATTAGCCTTTCCTATTAATGATGTTCAAGGTAATTGCACTAGATTTGTTTTATTGAGCAAGGAATCAAATTCAAATTTAGCTAATATTACCAGTTTTGCTTTCTCATTAATTTCAAATAAACCAGGTGCTTTGCTTAAGGCTATAAATTATATTGCAGATTTTGGATTTAATATGAGTAAAATTGAATCGAGACCTTCAAAAAGAGAATTAGGTGAATACATAATTTACATTGATTTAGAAATCAACGATCAAAATAACATTAAAAATTTTATTGAATTAAAAAATAAGCTTAAGCCGCTTTGCAATAATTTTGTAGACTTTGGTAATTATCTTTCTGAAAATGTTGAACTAGATTAATTTACCCTCTACATTTATAAACTCCAAACTCCATTAAACCTTTTCTAAATGCCCAATTCATTAGAAGTATTGTTGGAATCTCTCTAATCGACTTAACTATCGCAAATGGGCCAAGTGACAAAATTACGAGGGGCCTTCGAATTCCTTCAATAATGGAGTCGTACCATGAAGGATTTGTATAAGAATTCCAATTTTCAGAAATAACTCTTCCTGAACTATTTTCGTTAGTTCTAAGAATGTTACTAAATTCATTAATGCTAATAAAATTAGGATGTACCCACTGTTCAAGTAATTGTTTAAGAACTAACTTTTCAAAAAATGATGGGGGGTATGCCCCGAGATCTCTTGAGTTCCAATCAGCCAACGCGCAATACCCTCCAGGTCTTAAAGTTCTAAGCATTTCATCTGCAAACCTAGTTTTATCATTCATGTGTGCACCAGCCTCAACACTCCAGACGGCATCAAATGATCCATCTTCAAATTTTAAATCCAAAGCATCCATGACTTGGAAGTTGCAATTTAGCTCATCAGGAGTAAGTTCTCTTGCTCTTTTAACTTGAGCCTGACTTATTGTAATCCCAGTGACATTAAACCCATAATATTCTGCAAGAATTCTAGAACTTCCACCTATTCCACAACCTACATCAAGAATTCTTGATCCCTGTGGTAATTTATCTAAACCACTCCATTTGACTAATTCATGAACGAACTGAATTTTAGCCTTTCTAAAATCAATATTTTTTTGCCCTGAGGGATAAAAACCCAAATGTATATGTTCTCCCCATAATCTCTCAAGTAATTTATCCTGGGTCCAAGCATCATATGCAGAGGCTACTGTACCTGAAGAAATATATTTTCTAGCATTTTTTCTCCATATTATCGCTAAAACTAGAAACAATAAAAATATTATAAAAAAAGGGAATAATAATTCAAACATTTAATTTTCTTTTATATCAGGAAAACTCTCTTTCAATGCTGTTCTTGCTGCAAGTTGTTTTCTTGTATGATCAAGCATTTCATATTCTCTTTGCAAACGGGTAAAAGTATTTCTCTCTTCAAGAAGTCTTTGCTGTTCTTCCGCAACAGGGCCTCCCAAATGAGCTCCTATCCAAAATGATAATTCCATTGGGTTATCAGGTAATTTATCAGGTAGATTTTTTTTTGTATTAGTCAATTTACTCGTTAAATTAATAACATCACCAAGTGCTTCTTTTACTGAATCTTTTAGAGAATCTAATTTTTTAAAGTCATTAATATTATCATCACTAATCCAACTAACCATCGCAGAACAAAATGGCGTCGAACGGGTAATTTCTAAGACTTGAAATCTTTGTTGGCCGAGAGTGATAATATTGCTTCTCCCATCCTCTGCAGTTTGATGTTTTAAAATTTGTGCGCAACATCCAACATTAGCCATACTTTTAGTAGTTGGATCCCATTTAATCACTCCAAACATAGAGTCACTTTCAAGAACAGATTGGAGCATAATCCTGTATCTCGATTCAAAAATATGTAAAGGCAATACTTCTTGAGGAAAAAGGACCACCTCTGGCAAAGGAAATAAAGGTAATTCCCTTACTGAGAGTTCTCCCATTTAAACCTCTTTTCTTTTTTTTATATTAATCAATTTAGGGAGGTTTCGGGATTTATTAAAGTTTAACTTCTATATCTACACCACTAGGGAGATCTAGTTTCATTAAAGCATCAATAGTTTTTGCAGAAGGACTGTAAATATCTATTATTCTTCGATGTGTTCTTGTTTCAAAATGCTCTCTAGAATCTTTATCAACATGTGGTGATCTTAGGACACAATAAATCTTCCTTTTTGTAGGTAAAGGTATTGGACCTATAGCTGAGGCAGAAGTAGTATCAGCAGTTTGGATGATTTTGTCGCAAGATAAATCAAGCATTCTTCTATCAAATGCTTTGAGCCTTATTCTTATTTTTTGTTGTGCAATTGATGCAGTCATAGTGTCAAATAACTTCTAATAATGGGTCATTGATTAAAATGACCCATATCCATAAATCTATATTAGATGATTGAGGTTAAATTTTTAAAATTCAAATTTATTATTTGAGAATTTTAGAAACAACTCCAGCACCGATAGTGCGTCCACCTTCACGTATGGCGAATCGCATACCTTGTTCAATAGCTACTGGACAAATTAGTTCTCCAGTCATCTTAATTCTGTCTCCTGGCATCACCATTTCAACATTAGAGCCATCATCTGAGGTAAATGCAGTTATTTGACCTGTCACATCAGTTGTTCTGATGTAGAACTGGGGTCTATAGCCTGCAAAGAAAGGAGTATGTCTTCCGCCCTCTTCTTTTTTGAGAACATAAACTTCTCCTTCAAACTGAGTATGAGGAGTAATAGATCCTTTCTTCACAAGAACCATTCCTCTCTCAATATCTTCTTTCTGGACGCCCCTTAAAAGTAAACCAACATTGTCGCCAGCCATTCCTTCGTCAAGAAGTTTTCGGAACATTTCAACTCCAGTAACAGTTGTTACTCTTGTATCTCTTATTCCAACTATTTCTACCTCTTCTCCAACCTTAACTTTACCTCTCTCAATTCTTCCAGTAGCAACAGTTCCTCTACCAGTAATCGAGAAAACATCTTCAACTGCCATCAAGAATGGTTTATCAACTTCTCTTTCTGGTTCAGGAATACTAGCGTCAACTGCTTTCATTAATTCCTCAATCTTTGATTCCCAAGTAGAATCACCTTCGAGAGCTTTTAAACCTGAAACTTGAATTATAGGAATATCATCTCCCGGGAAGTCATAACTATCTAAAAGTTCCCTAATTTCCATTTCAACAAGTTCAATAATTTCTTCATCATCGACCATATCGCACTTATTTAGAGCAACAACAAGAGCAGGAACTCCGACCTGTTTAGCTAATAGAATATGCTCTTTTGTTTGAGCCATAGGACCATCTGTAGCTGCGCAAACTAAAATTGCTCCATCCATCTGGGCGGCCCCTGTAATCATGTTTTTTACATAATCAGCATGTCCTGGGCAATCGACATGAGCATAATGTCTGCCTTCAGTTTCATATTCAACATGAGCTGTATTAATGGTAATGCCACGCTCTCTTTCTTCAGGAGCACCATCAATGTCTCCATAGTCTTGAGCTTGAGCTTGACCTTTTTTAGCTAATACATTTGTAATAGCAGCTGTTAGTGTTGTTTTTCCATGATCAACATGGCCAATAGTACCTATGTTGACATGTGGTTTGTTTCTTTCGAACTTCTCGCGAGCCATTTTGAATTAAAGAATCGAGGGTTTAAGAGTGTTTAGTTTAGAGATCAGGAGTTGCCCTGATTCTTGGAAATGATAGCTTCAGCAACATTACGAGGAACTTCCTCATAATTTGCGAACTCCATTGAAAATATACCCCGACCTTGAGTCATTGATCGGAGTTGAGTGGCATAACCGAACATTTCGGCTAAGGGCACTTTGGCCTGTACCTTAGACAATCCATCATCAACAGATTGTCCTTCGACTTGACCTCTTCTGGAAGAGAGATCACCAATTACAGATCCAAGAAAGTCGTCAGGACTTTCGACCTCGACTTTCATCATAGGCTCTAAAAGGACGGGATTGCATTTTTTAACCCCGTCTTTAAAAGCCATGGAACCTGCAATTTTGAAGGCCATTTCAGATGAGTCTACATCGTGGAATGAACCATCGACTAGTGTTACTTTTACATCAATGAGTGGATAACCGGCAAGAACACCAGATTCACAGGTTTCTTTCATTCCATTAGATGCAGGACCAATATACTCTTTTGGTACAGCTCCACCAACAATTTTGTTTACAAATTCAAAACCTTTACCCACTTCAGCAGGTTCCATTTCAATAATTACATGACCATATTGACCTTTACCTCCAGTCTGTCTTGCATATTTTCCTTCACCTTTAGAACTAGATCTAATTGTTTCTCTATATGAAACCTGTGGAGCTCCTATATTTGCTTCAACTTTAAACTCCCTTAACATTCTGTCGACAAGGATTTCTAAGTGCAATTCACCCATACCTGCAATAACTGTTTGATTTGTCTCAGGATCTGTACTTACTCTAAAGGTTGGATCCTCTTCAGACAAAGCAGTTAAAGCTTTTGATAATTTTTCCATATCGCCTTTAGTTTTTGGCTCAACAGCTACTGAGATAACTGGTTCAGGGATAAACAATGTCTCCAAAACTATTGGATCTTCCGTATTGCACAAAGTGTCTCCAGTAGTTGTGTTCTTAAGACCTAATACAGCTCCTAAATCCCCAGCCCTCAATTCATCAACCTCTTCTCTTTCATCAGCCTTAAGAATCACTAATCTAGAAATTCTCTCTTTAGCATCCTTAGTAGAATTCATTACATAACTTCCCTTTGAAAGAACACCTGAATACATTCTTACAAAAGTTAATTTCCCATAGGGATCTGACATAACTTTGAATGCTAATGCACTGAAAGGAGCATTATCATCAGAAGGTCTTACATCTTCTTTACCACTTGGCAAAACTCCTTGAATTGGTTTAACGTCAACTGGAGCTGGCAAGTAATCAACTACAGCGTCTAATACGAGTTGGACACCTTTATTCTTAAAAGCTGAACCGCATAATACTGGAACCAATCCATGTTTTAAAACCCCTTCTCTAATACCTTTTTTAAGTTGTTCTTCAGATAATTCTCCAGTTTCGAGAAATATTTCGATTAACTCTTCATCATTTTCTGCGACACTCTCCATTAACTTAAGTCTCCACTCAGCAGCTTCATCCTCCATGTCGGATGGAATTGGTGCTTCTTCAATATCGGTACCTAGATCATTTTTGTAAAGATATGCTTTGTTGGCTACTAAATCAATAATGCCTGTGAGATCACCTTCAGCCCCAATAGGTAACTGGATTGGAAGTGCATTTGCCTTTAATCGATCTTTAATTTGATTATTAACCTTTAAAAAATCCGCGCCAGTTCTGTCCATTTTATTAACAAAAACCATTCTTGGAACGGAGTATCTATCTGCTTGACGCCAAACCGTTTCTGATTGAGGCTGAACTCCACCAACTGCACAAAATACCGCTATAACTCCATCCAACACTCGCATTGATCTTTCCACTTCAATAGTAAAGTCTACGTGTCCAGGAGTATCAATAATATTAATTCTATGATCTTGCCAACTAGTAGATATTGCAGCAGCAGTAATAGTTATTCCTCTTTCTCTTTCTTGAGCCATCCAATCTGTTACGGCAGCACCATCATGTACCTCTCCTATCTTGTGAACTACACCTGAATAAAACAAAATTCTTTCAGTTGTTGTTGTCTTACCTGCATCAATATGAGCGGCTATACCTATATTCCTTACTCGTTCTAGGGGAAAGTCGCGTGCCAATTTTAAAGCTCCAAATAAATTAAATTTTGATAAGTGTAGTTCACCAGAAAGCAAACTTTAATAATAATAAACTACTTAAGTACCTTTTGATGAAATTAATATCTGTAATGTGCAAAAGCTTTATTAGCTTCTGCCATTTTATGAGTATCTTCTCTTTTTTTAACGGAACTCCCTGTTTCATTTGCTGCATCCATTAACTCGCCTGCAAGTTTTTGAGACATACTTTTGCCATTTCTTGCACGAGAAAATGTAACAAGCCATCTTAGTGCCATAGCCGTACCTCTCTCTTGGCGAACTTCCATAGGTACTTGATATGTTGCACCACCAACTCTTCTAGCTCTTACCTCAACGAGAGGAGTAGCATTTTTTACTGCTGTTTCAAATAATTCCACTGCATTACCTCCTGTTCTCTCGCTTATTAAAGAAAACGCATCAGACAATATTCTTTGAGCTGTTGATTTTTTACCATGTTTCATCAATCGAGAAATCATCATTGAAGCAAGACGACTATTAAATTGAGGATCAGGAAGAACTGGTCTTTTTACTGCTGCATTACGACGTGACATGTTTTAAAAAAAGTGATGTTTACAAATTAATCTTTTGGAGCTTTTGCTCCATACTTAGATCTGGATTGACGTCTATCTTTGACTCCAGCTGTATCTAAAGTTCCCCTTATTATATGATATCTAACTCCTGGCAAATCCTTGACTCTTCCACCCCTGAGTAATACTACAGAATGTTCTTGCAAATTATGTCCAATCCCAGGAATATAAGCCGTTACTTCGAAACCAGAAGTTAATCTAACCCTAGCAACTTTTCTCAAAGCTGAATTAGGCTTCTTTGGTGTTGATGTATAGACTCTTGTACATACACCTCTTCTCTCAGGGCAAGCTTTTAATGCAGGAGATTTTGTTTTCTTTGTCAGACGTTTTCTTTCTGAACCTACTAATTGTGAGATGGTGGGCATCTATTAAACTTAGATAAAAATAAACTTCTAACCATCATAACCTTTAGAGAGCACCAACTAAAAGTTTTTAATTATATTTTTTTTAAATTTGTCAAATTAAAATTCTTTGGTAAATATTCATTATCTTTAGATTTATTTTCATATTTATTTTTATAATAGGAATACATAAATTACTAAATAGAATTAAATAATCTATGGGAGACAGTATCAAAAGAATCGTCGGACCATATCAAGATAGTTATTCCCCAAATGGAATAATAGGGGAGAAAGATGCGTGTGGAGTTGGTTTCGTAGCACATGTTAAAGGCATAGAAAGCAACTGGATCCTAAAACAATCCCTAAAGGGTCTTAATTGCATGGAACATAGAGGAGGTTGTGGGGGAGATGGTGACTCAGGAGATGGAGCAGGGATTTTATGTTCAATTCCTTGGAATTTCTTAGAAAAAGAAGTGAATCTTAAAAATAAAAAAGAATATGATAAGGGTTTAGGCATGGTTTTTATGCCTAATAAAAAAGAGAAAATTGAAGAATGTAAATCAATATGTGATGAGGAAGCAAAAAAATTAAATGTCAACGAAACATCTTGGAGAACAGTACCTGTTAATAATGCAATCTTAGGTCCTTTAGCTAAGGCAAATGCTCCTTTTATATGTCAGTGGATTTTACATATAGATAAAAAAGATCATCAGAATATTGAAAGGCTTTTATTCCAATTAAGGAAAAGAATTGAAAAAAAAATAAGAGAATCTTTTAAAAACCATGTTGGGGATTGTGAATTTTATTTTGCCTCACTAAGTTCTCAAACAGTTGTTTATAAAGGTATGGTTCGCTCTGAAATATTATCCGAGTTTTATCAAGATCTAAAAGAAGAGAATTTTAAAGTCTCTTTTTCTGTTTATCATCGCAGATTTAGTACAAATACACTCCCGAAATGGCCACTATCTCAACCCATGAGATTTTTAGGGCATAATGGCGAAATAAATACTCTTTTAGGTAATATAAATTGGGCCAGGGCTTCAGAAAAACACATAGATGATTTTTGGGGAGAGTTATCTAATGAAATAAAGCCTATTGTAGATGTAAATAAAAGTGATTCATCAAATCTTGATGCAACCCTTGAAATTAATATTCGTTCAGGCCAAACAATAACTGATTCATTATTAAAACTTGTTCCTGAAGCATTTAGAGATCAACCTGAACTTGAACAGAGGGACGATATTAAAGCATTTTATGAGTATTCTGCGAGCATACAAGAAGCTTGGGATGGTCCTGCGCTACTTGTATTTGCAGATGGGAATTTTGTAGGCGCAACGCTTGATAGAAATGGTCTAAGACCAGCGAGATATTCCATAACAAATGATGGTTTTGTAATAATGGGTTCGGAAACAGGAGTGGTAGATCTTGAAGAGGAAAGTGTAATAGAAAAAGGTCGACTAGGGCCTGGACAAATGTTGGCGGTTGATTTGCATAAAAATAAAATCCTCAGAAATTGGGAGGTAAAATCTGAAGCAGCTCAAAGACATGATTATAAAACCCTTCTAAATAATAGAACTATAAAAATTGAGAATAATGAATGGTTTAAAGACTGCAAACTAAAAGACCTTGAGTTATTACAACAACAAACTGCATACGGTTTTTCAGCAGAAGATAATGATCTTATCTTAGATTCAATGGCTTCATTAGCTAAAGAGCCTACCTATTGCATGGGTGACGATATTCCATTAGCAGTCCTTTCTTCAAAACCACATATCTTATATGACTATTTCAAGCAAAGATTTGCGCAAGTTACAAATCCTCCTATTGACCCTCTCAGAGAAAAATTGGTAATGAGTTTAGAGATGCATCTTGGAGAAAGATGTACACCATTTGAGATTAAAGATCCTAAACCTTTTGTTCATTTACAAAGTCCAATTCTCAAAGAGGAAGAACTCATTTCCATTAAAAAATCAAAAATTAAATCTCAAACAATTTCAAGTTTGTTTGATATTGAGGAAGGTGTTCAGGGCTTAGAGAACCAATTAACA
>CACBBE010000027.1 GCA_902537395.1 uncultured Synechococcaceae cyanobacterium | reverse complement strand
TGATTCTGAACTCTTTAGAGGTTGGTATTCTCAAGATTTATTTGAGCCTGGTTCAACTTTTAAACCTATTAATCTTGCTTTAGCCCTAGAAGAAAAAGTAATCCAGAAAGATGGATTAGTTGAAGATATTGGAAAGATTAATGTTGGCGGATGGACTCTTTTTAATTGGGATAAAAAAGGTAATGGGTACATTGACTATCCAAAAGTATTGCAGGTTTCAAGTAATGTTGGGATGGTAAAAATAATGCAAAATTTAGACCCCACAATTTATTGGGATTGGCTAGAAAATTTAGGTATAAATAAAAATTTAGAGACTGACTTATTTGAATCAACTGCGGGCCAACTAAAGAGAAAAGATTTATTTGTAAATCAAGTAATTGAGCCTGCCGTAACTTCTTTTGGTAAAGGGTTCTCAATCTCGCCACTTAAATTGGTTCAACTTCATGCGGCTATTGCAAATGGGGGGTTTGAAGTAACTCCTCATGTAACCTTAACTTTCAAAGAAAGAGTTAATACAAATCCAAAAAAACAATTTTTTTCACACGAGGTCTCTAAAACAGTTCTTAAATGGATGGAGAGCGTAGTTGATAAAGGGAGTGGATCTGGAGTAAAAATCGAGGGTTATAGGATAGCAGGGAAAACTGGCACTTCTCAAAAAGCCTTAAATGGTTCGTATACAAGTAAAAAAGTTTGTAGTTTTGTCGCGACCTTACCAGTTAATGATCCGAAATATGTTGTCCTTGTGGTTGTTGATGAGCCATCTAAATCATATGCATATGGTTCAACTGTTGCTGTACCAGTTGCTAAAGAAATTATCGAGAGTTTGATAGTAATTGAAAAAATACCTCCCAAGTTTAAAGATCATGAAATGATTGTTAAAAAACCCTAAAATTTTCCAATTTTATAAATATTTAGTTCATTATTTGATGATTTCATCAGGAATAAAAGCTAGTTTATATATATATATGATTATCTAGATATGAAATCAATTTTAGAACAATTGTCCTCAATGACCGTTGTTGTTGCTGATACTGGAGATTTAGATTCGATAAAAAAATTTCAACCAAGGGACGCCACCACCAATCCATCGTTAATACTTGCTGCCGCTAAGAATCCTGATTATGTGAAATTAATTGATAAAGCTTTAGAAAGTTCAGAAAATACGTTGCCAAAAGGATTCTCAGAAATTGAATTAATCAAAGAAACTGTTGACCAAGTTTCAGTATTTTTTGGAAAAGAAATATTGAAAATTATTTCAGGGCGTGTATCTACAGAAGTTGATGCAAGACTTAGCTTTGACACCGAAACTACGGTTGAAAAAGCGAGAAAATTGATCAATCTTTACAAAAATTTTGGAATTGAAAAGGAAAGAATTTTGATTAAAATTGCCGCAACTTGGGAGGGAATTAAGGCAGCTGAAATCTTGGAAAAAGAGGGTATTAAATGCAACTTAACTTTACTTTTTAACTTCTGCCAAGCGGTAACTTGTGCCAAAGCAAAGATAACTCTAATTTCTCCGTTCGTTGGTCGCATATTGGATTGGCATAAAGCAAAAACTGGTAAAACTAGTTTTGTTGGTGCTGAAGACCCTGGTGTTATTTCTGTTACACAAATATACAATTACTTTAAAGAAAAGGGATTCAAGACAGAAGTAATGGGAGCGAGTTTTAGAAATCTTGATGAAATAAAAGAATTGGCAGGTTGCGATCTTTTAACAATCGCACCTAAATTTCTTGAGGAATTGAAAAAAGAAAAAGGAGAGTTAGTTAGAAAATTAGATGTAAGTACCCAAATAAATAATTCTATTGACTACGAATTTGAAGAAAAAGACTTTAGATTAATTATGTTAGAAGATCAAATGGCAAGTGAAAAGCTTAGTGAAGGTATTACTGGATTCAGTAAGGCTATAGAAGAATTGGAAGAGCTGCTACTAAAAAGATATTCAGAGATAAAAAATCATAAATTGATTTCTGCTAACTAAATTTATGTTTGAATTGAAAAGAATTAAGTCCCACTTTTTGTTAAAAGCCTCCGAATAACTCTTTTTGCAATATCTTCATAGGTCATTTCTCCTGATAATATTTGAGCAATACGCTTAGGTGCTGTTTTTCTTTTGACACCTAATTGATATCCAGTTCTGGGAAATCTATAAAATACTTGGGCTATTCTCCTCCCCCAAGCCATTGATTTCCCCCAAATGATGTTAATTTTTTTTGTATAAAGATTTAAATCATCTACTTTTTCTGTTAAGCACTGATCTATGTATTCTGCAGCATAAAAACTGCTAATTAAAGATGGTCTAATTCCTTCAGCTAAAAATGGATCACATAGAGATGCTGCATCTCCAACCGCTAAAACTTTGTCACCATTAATTGAGTGGAAGCCATTCCATATTCTCAGTTTCTTACTAATTGTTTTATGAGGGAAATCATTAAAACCGAAGCTTCTGATTACTTGTTTATTTATAGCCTGATTTTCTAAAAGACCATTATTTATAAAGGTACCTAAACCAATATTTAAGCTTTCTTTTAGGGGGAATGCCCATGCAAAACCATATTTTATAAATCCAAACTCAAATCTAACTGCATCTCTAGGTATTTCACCTAGCCCATTTAATCTTAATGAGATTGTGTTTGCAAATTTCGGTTTTCTTGGCCCTAAATTGAAATAACTCGCCCATTTCGATTGAGACCCATCTGCAATTACAAGAAATTCTGTAATATATATTATTTTGTTATTGCAAGAAATTTCCCATTTATCATTTTTTTTGGTAATTTTTTCTATCAATAATGGTCTCTTTATCTGAGCTCCATTTCTCAAGGATTCATCAAGTAATAATTGATCTAGTTTCTCTCTTTTAATAATCCAAAATGGGGATTCACCAGTCAGATCAGCAGTTACATTATCTACAGCCTTCCATCTGAATTCAACATTCTTAATTTTTGATTCTATGCAATCTTCTATATTTAAAGAAAGAAATCTTTGCATTGAAGATGCCATCCCACCTGCACATGGTTTGTAATCATGTGATTTTTCTTTTTCAATAATTAAAACTGAATATCCCTTCTTTGATAGGTTAAGAGCTGTGGAAGATCCTGATAAACCTCCACCAATTATTACAACGTCAAATTCTATCAAACTTTTAGAATTTCCTTTTCTTTTTCAGATAATTTAGTTTCTATTAAAGCAATATATTTATCAGTAATTTTCTGAATTTCAGATTGATTATCTCTTGATTCATCAATAGAAATAAGGCCATCTTTTTCGTCTTTTTTTTCTTTATCAACAGCATCTCTTCTGATATTTCTCAAAGCTACTTTTCCTTCCTCTGCATATTTAGAGGCTAATTTACAAAATTCTTTTCTTCTTTCTTCTGTTAAAGGAGGAACATTTATTCTTATTACTTTCCCATCATTATTTGGAGTAATACCTAAATCACTCATAGAAATAGATTTCTCTATCGCTTGTAAACATGAAATATCGAAAGGTTGTATTGAAATTGTTTGCGAATCAACAGTGCTTATAGTGGCAAGCGATTTGATTGGTGTTTCTGCTCCGTAGTACTCAACACTTATTCTGTCTAACAAGGAAGCATTAGCTCTGCCTGTCCTAATTGTATTAAAGTTTCTTTGTGTGGCTTCAATACTTTTATTCATATTTTCTTGAATTTCTTTTTCTTTCATAATAAAAAAATTAAATGATTTCTAACTAATTAAAGAGCCTATTGGCTCACCAGCAACAGCTTTAGAAATGTTCCCTTTTTTGAATATATCAAAAACCATAATTGGGATATTATTATCTTTGCAAAGTGCAATCGCAGTACTGTCCATGACCGCAATTTCATCACTAAGAACTTGTTGATAACTAAGAGAGAAATATTTTTTTGCATCTTTAAATCTATTAGGATCACGATCGTATACTCCATCAACTTTAGTAGCCTTCATAACAACTTCAGCGTTTATCTCTGCTGCCCTCAAAGCTGCCGTAGTATCAGTTGTAAAAAATGGATTTCCGCATCCCCCTCCGAAAACTACAACTCTACCTTTTTCTAGGTGCCTCATGGCTCTTCTTCTAATATAGGGTTCGGCGATTTCCTGCATTTCTATTGCAGTTTGAACTCTTGTTGCAACTCCTACTCTTTCTAAACCATCTTGAAGTGAAATAGCATTCATTACTGTTGCAAGCATCCCAACATAATCAGCTGTCGCTCTATCCATGCCATCTGCAGACCCTTTAAGCCCCCTAAAAATATTCCCTCCCCCAACAACTATTGCAAGTTCTACGTTATTTTCGACTACTTTTGAAACATCATCTGCAATTGACTGAACTATAGCAGGATCAATACCATAAGGTTTTTCGCCCATTAGAGCTTCACCACTTAGTTTTAAAAGAACTCTTTTGTAAGCCATTCAATAATTGTACTTTTAAGACATTAGCAAGTAAAAGCACTAAATTTATTTTTTGTTCAGATATTGCTTGCGTCTTTAAACATTTCTAAACCTGTCTATAGAAAATTTTAAATAATAATTTCCTTAACTAAAATTCAACACACTTTTGTGCTTTTATTCCTTGTTCTTTAAATGGATGTCTTATTAGTTTCATTTCTGTAACTAGATCAGCATAATTGATAATTAAATCAGATGCTCCCCTTCCAGTTAAAACAATATGATTTTTTCTATTGTTTAAGCTTTTTAAAAAAGTGATTATTTCCTCGGGTGCAAGATAACCAAGTTTTGTCGCAATATTAATTTCATCAAGAATGATAAGTTTATAAGATTCGTTTTTTATGTATTTTTTGGCAAGTTGCCAAGCCTCTTGAACTAATTTTTCATCTCTTATTCTGTCTTGTGTTTCCCAAGTAAATCCCTCTCCTAATGAATGCCAAGATATGTTTGAAGACAAGTTTTTAAGTGCTTTTTCTTCTCCAGTGGTCCAGCCTCCTTTGATAAATTGAATTATTGCTACTTTATAGCCATGCCCTATCGTCCTTAAAGCCATACCTAAAGATGCAGTTGTCTTGCCCTTGCCATTTCCTGTAAAAACAATCAATAATCCTTTTTTTGTTTTTCTGATTTGTAGTCTTTCGGCTTGAATATCTTTTCTTTGCTGCATCCTTTTTTTATATGAGCTCTCATCGCTTTCCGGTGATAATTTACCCCCCATTCCAAGTGTATTTGCTTGATTATCGAGGTTAAATATTTGCTCGGAAGATGAAGGTTTTTCTTGCATATGATCCTTATTTTTATCTAATTATTATAAATCTTTAAATATTTTTAATCTTTTTAACTTTTAAAAGTGCATTATTCACTGCCTGTTGTTGATCTCTTTTAGTAATCCAGTGGTGATAAGTTTGAGTATGTAAACTAACCGAATGTCCCATCATTCTGGCAGCCACAGTATCAGGTAAATCATAAAAAATTGTTCTAACTGCCCAAGCATGTCTTAGATCATAAGGTTTTATTTGTAAAGAGTAACGCTTAAACTGATCTGTAATTTTTTTCCCAATATTCTGTAGGGTTGTAATTTTAAGGTCTCTATTAATATTAGGTAGAAGTTCTGGATTCTCTCCAAGTTTTGATAATTCGAACTTTTCCACCCATTCAGGATGAAATGGCCAAACTTGATGTTCCCCAGTTTTAGTTGTAGGCAAAACTCTAATAATTTTGTCCCCAAAATTAGTAAGAGAACTTAAATCACAAAAAAATACTTCATGATTCCTTAATCCATATGTAGCCATTAGAGCAAAAACAAATTTCCAAGACTTGTTTGGTATAGTCTCCCACAGTTTCTCTATTAATTCGTCTTTGGGAAGATCCCTAAATCCTGCTTTGTTCAGTCCATATCCCCTAGAATTTAATTTCCAATCTTCTGGTAGTTTAATGTCCAAAAACTTTGCCAAAACACCTAAAGAAGTAGCGCATTGTTTCCTACTTCTGGTACCTTCCTTATAACTTTCAAGTGTTTTTTGAAATATTTTTTCTAAATCTTCATTCTTATAGTCGTTATGAATATTTAGGATTCTTTTCATATATGGTTTGTAAGAACTTCTCCAAGTAGTTTTTCTAGTGCTGGTTAGATAATCACTTTTATTTTCTTTAAAAAAAAATTCCTCAAATTGATTTAATCTTTTTGGGAATTCAAAACCATCTTTTATTTCCTCTTTATAAGGTTTGCCTATCCAATTAATCCAATCAAATTGATTCAATTCCAATTGCAAATTGATTAATTGTAATTTTTTTTTGGCCTCCTCTAATCCAGAATTATCAGCCTTTAAACCAAGAGATATTCTTTGAATTTTAAAGTTATTGTTATCTTCTTTGGAGGGCAGTGAACCACGAATATTTAATTTCTCTCCTCTTTTCTCAATTTTAAGCTTGCTGCCTTGAGTAGCAAATTTATCATTGACATTATTAATTTCCTGAATTACGTTCATTTACTTATATAATTGTCCATATAATGACGTTTTTAATGTTTATTTTCAATCTCCATAAATATTAAATGGATAAAATAGGCGTCTTACTAATGAATTTAGGAGGGCCTGAACGCATTACTGACGTAGGCCCATTCTTATACAATCTTTTTTCTGATCCAGAAATTATCAGAACACCTTTCCCTGCTTTTCAAAAACCTCTAGCTTGGTTAATCAGCACGCTTAGGAGTACTACTTCACAACAGGCCTACCTTTCTATAGGTGGAGGTTCACCGATCAGAAGGATAACTGAACAACAATCAAGAGAATTACAATCTAAATTAAGGGACAAGGGGTTCAATGCTACTACCTATATCGCTATGAGGTATTGGCATCCTTTTACCGAATCAGCAATTGCTGATATGAAAGCAGATGGCATAGATCAAGTTGTTGTAATACCCTTGTATCCACATTTTTCGATAAGTACTAGTGGTTCGAGCTTTAGGGAATTAAAAAAATTGCGAGATTCTGATGATGAATTTAAGAAAGTTCCAATGAGATGTGTAAGGAGTTGGTTCAGTCAAGCAGGTTACTTAAAGTCTATGGTTGAATTAATTTCTGAACAAATTTCACTTTGTGAATCACCTTCTAAAGCCCATATATTTTTCACTGCTCATGGAGTTCCTAAGAGTTACGTAGAAGAAGCTGGAGACCCTTACAAACAACAAATTGAAGACTGTTCTTTGCTAATTATAAATGAGCTGGAAAAATGTTTAGGGCATGGAAACCCTCATACACTTTCTTATCAAAGTAGAGTTGGTCCTGTTGAATGGTTGAAGCCTTATACAGAAGAAGTGTTAGCTGATCTTGGGAGGTCAAATGTTAATGATCTGATCGTGGTCCCTATAAGTTTCGTTGGAGAACATATCGAAACATTGCAAGAAATTGATATTGAATATAAAGAAATTGCTGAAAAGGCTGGTATTAAAAACTTTCGGAGAGTTAAGGCTTTAAATACTCATCCTACTTTCATTGAAGGACTTAGTGATCTAGTAATTTCCTGCTTGGAAGGACCTCTCGTTAATATAGAGGAGGCTTCACAGTTGCCTGAAAAAGTTAAACTTTATCCCCAAGAGAAGTGGCAATGGGGTTGGAATAATAGTTCAGAAGTGTGGAACGGAAGGGTTGCAATGATTATTTTTCTTGTGCTTTTTATTGAACTTATTTCAGGCTCTGGACCTCTCCATAAATTAGGCATTTTATAAAGAACAATTAATATTTATTTGATAATTCTTAATTTATTAAGAGATTATTTTGAATACATTTCTGACATTACATTTCTAAATGAGGCAAAAGTATTTAATTAAGTTTAATATTTAAAGTAAATATTGAATTTCTTTAGTGACTCTTACTTCGAGATCCTTTTCAAAGGGTAGTTCAAAATATGAAAATCCAGTTTGGATAACTGGAGCAGATGCACTAATGGATTCTTTAAAGATTCATGGAGTAAAAGTTATATTTGGATATCCCGGGGGAGCCATACTACCAATATATGACGCTGTACATAAGGCAGAACAAGAAGGTTGGTTAAAGCATTATATGGTTAGGCATGAACAAGGTGGTTCACATGCGGCTGATGGATATGCAAGATCTACTGGTGAAGTAGGAGTATGTTTTGGGACCTCAGGCCCAGGTGCAACAAATTTGGTAACTGGAATTGCAACTGCGCAAATGGATTCAGTCCCCCTAGTTGTAGTTACAGGTCAAGTCCCAAGAGCTGCTATAGGGACAGACGCTTTTCAAGAAACTGATATTTTTGGTATAACTCTTCCAATAGTGAAACATTCATGGGTAATAAGAGATCCTTCAGATATCGCGAAAGTAGTTTCTGAAGCTTTTTTTATAGCATCATCTGGAAGGCCTGGCCCTGTTTTAATTGATATTCCCAAAGATGTAGGTCAGGAGTTCTTTAATTACCAAAGAGTTTTGCCTGGTGAGATTATTCCTAAAGGATTTAAAAGGAATGGAGAAATTAATGATTCCGATATCATTAAAGCAATTAAATTAATAGAAAATTCTGAAAGACCTCTCCTATACGTAGGAGGTGGGGCAATATCATCAGGGGCTCATGATGAAATAAAAACTTTGGCAAAGAATTATCAAATACCAGTTACCACAACCTTAATGGGGAAGGGCGCTTTTGATGAAAAAGATAATTTATCAGTAGGGATGTTAGGAATGCATGGAACTGCTTACGCTAATTTCGCTGTTACAGGATGCGATCTTTTAATTGCTATTGGAGCTAGATTCGATGATAGGGTGACAGGAAAATTAGATACTTTTGCACCTAATGCAAAGGTAATTCATATAGATATCGACCCAGCAGAAGTTAATAAAAATAGACGTGTAGATGTTG
Source organism: uncultured Synechococcaceae cyanobacterium (assembly GCA_902537395.1). Classification (GTDB taxonomy): domain Bacteria; phylum Cyanobacteriota; class Cyanobacteriia; order PCC-6307; family Cyanobiaceae; genus Prochlorococcus_A. The sequence goes on along the minus strand of CACBBE010000027.1, from coordinate 2,654 downwards.
CAATTGTTTCTGATGTTTCAAAAGCTGTTCTCAAAATTAATGAACAATCTCTAAAAAATAAACCTACTTATCAGACAAAAAACTGGTTAGAAAAAATTGATTTTTGGAAAAATAAACACCCTTTATATGACCCGCCTAAAGAAGGAGAAATTTATCCTCAAGAGGTTCTTTTAAAAGTGAGGGAATTTTCACCAGAAGCATATGTAACTACAGATGTAGGACAACATCAAATGTGGGCTGCTCAATATCTTAGGAATTCTCCAAGAAAATGGATTAGTAGTGCAGGCTTAGGCACTATGGGCTTTGGATTGCCAGCGGCAATTGGAGTAAAAGCAGCCTTGCCTAATTCAGATGTAATTTGTATTGCAGGAGATGCAAGTGTCTTAATGAATATTCAAGAATTAGGAACTTTATCTCAATATGGTCTAAATGTGAAATTGATTATTATCAATAATCGCTGGCAAGGGATGGTAAGACAATGGCAGGAAAGTTTTTATGATGAAAGATATTCCTCATCTGATATGAGTTGTGGTGAACCTGATTTTGTAAAACTTGCGGAGTCTTTTGGAGTTAAAGGATACTTAATTTCTGATAGAAAACAATTACAGAATGAATTAAAAAATGCGCTTGATCATGACGGACCTGCCTTGATTAATATCCTTGTCAGAAGAGGTGAAAATTGTTATCCAATGGTTCCTCCTGGTAAAAGTAATGCTCAAATGGTTGGATATGTTAATTGTGAAGACTAATTTTTTTGAAATTCGTCATTTTTAAAAATTAACTTTAAGATAATTTAAAAACTTAGATATTTTTGAATTGAAAAAATTATCAAAAATTTTAATAATCTGCTTGATTTTTATTTATCCTGTAATAGTCAACTCGGCCGAAATTCTTCAAATTAAAAGTTCAAATACTATTTTGGTGGGGGATCAAAATAGGAATTTAACGATTGGATTATTTTGTGTGGATGTAAATGAAAATGATGAGCTTGAAGCAACTAATTTACTTAAGAGTGAATTCCCAAGGGGAAGTAAAGTGAAAATAAAACCTTTTGGTTTCAAAGAGAATGTTTTGTTAGCCAAAGTTTTTAATATTAAAGGTAGTAAGGAGATGACTGAATTATTATTCGCTAAAGACTTAACTAGGGACATTTGTCCAAGTTAACAATCTCTATGTGCAGATAAAATTCCATTGTCTCGAGGATGTTTTGCTCCTTCTCCAGGAATTAAATTCATTTTTTAATTTGTATGTACATAAATTTGAGATGTCTATATTTGTATTGGGAATGTTCTCATTTAAAAGTTGTCTATAGGCAGATCTTTTAAGATCAAGTTGATTTAAGTTTTTCTCTTTGAAGTGATTTGAATCACTAAAACAAAGATCTTTTTTTGCTTTAGCCAAATTGACGGTTATGTTTTTGTTTTCGGCCTTTTTATAAAATTCTTTGAGTGTCTTTTTATCAACTAGATAATGTTCCTTCGAAATCGCTGGTCCTATTGCGACAAGTAAGTTATCTCTAGATGTCCCTAAATTATCGAAAATTTTAACCAGATTTTTTATTATTTTTTTTTCTAAACCTTTTCTTCCACAATGTAAGGTTGCTACATTTCTTGTCCTTTTATCTGCAAAAAATATTGGCATACAATCAGCTGTGTATACCCATAAGTTTTGATTCCATTTATTACCAATAAGACCATCGGCATCAGTCTTAATCCCTTTTCCCGAAAGTGATCCAAAAACTATTACATTACTGTGAATTTGATTGGAAACACAATTCATGTAATTTTCATTAAAGTGATTCCCTAATAATTGGAGATATTTCTCAGAGCTTGACTTCGTAAAATATGCATGTTTGAAATTATTTTGACTAAGGATAGGTGATAAATAATACTCGAATCTTTTGTTTTTAATATAAATTTCAGCTTTTGAGAAATATATTTCTTTGTATGGAATAGTTCCTGCTCCTAAGCTGAATTTATGAAATTAATTCAATATCTCTCAAGATCCAGAATCCTGCAAATTTTTCGATGTATGGCGTTGACTGTATGGAAATAAATTGATAATCAAAAGAATTTTTTTTATTCTCTAAAAACTTTGTACTCAAAATGTTTGCATCTTTTTCTGGTAAATCTGTTACCAGCCACTTATCGTCTTCTGAAGCTTCAAGTATGAGTTGGTTCTTATTGATGACTAATTTAATAGGTTCTAAACAACTGAACCATGCAGAAAGTGCTAAGGATCTATCTTTGCTAAAAAGTCTCAATCCTGGAACTAAGTAACTATCGTCTAAATCTTGCTGAATTGGGAAAACTTCTCCAAATTCAATAGGCCAATTTTCAGCTGATTTCAATTCTCCAATTGATATTTCAGAGATAGTTAAAGCATCACCCCTCACTTCTTCTGGTAAAGGTGTAGGCGGGTTTTCTATTTTAGAAGTAAAAGTAGGAGCTAATACTCCTCTTACATAACCTTTTTCCTTTGGATAAATCTCTTTCTCAAGAAATTCGATTCTATCTAATAAATCGTAAGTTCTCCTACTTACAAGAGCTTCAATACTTACGGCCTCTAGGGATTTTTTAATGATCGATTTCATTGATGACCTCCAGAATCGAACTATTGTAGGTTTCTCCCAACCTTGCTTTTTTGCTTCACTT
>CACBBE010000026.1 GCA_902537395.1 uncultured Synechococcaceae cyanobacterium | reverse complement strand
AAAAACATTATCTTCTTTATGAAAGGCAAAAATTATAAAATAGTATCTCTTTACTCTTTTTTCCCATTTCAAGAAAACTCAATTATTGAACTAAAAAATAAATTATTAGAATCTTTCAGGTTTATTTATTTTTGCAAGTGAAGGTATTAATGGAACTATTTGTGCTGAGAAAAATGTAATTGATATTGTTATCAATTTACTTAATAAATATGCAGATAATAGAAATTTGAATATGAAAGTAAACTTTTCAAAAAAGAAAGTCTTCAAAAAATTAAAAATAAAAATCAAGAAAGAAATAGTCACCATGGGTGTCTCTGAAATAAACCCTTCAGAAAATAATGGGACTTATGTTGATTCATCTGATTGGAATAAGTTAATTAAAAACCAAAATACAATAGTCATTGATACTAGAAATCATTATGAGGTTTCTATAGGTACATTTCATAACTCTATAAACCCAAATACAAAAAACTTTAGCGAATTCCCCAAGTGGGTAGATGATCATCTAGATACCCATTTAGAAAATAAAGAGTCTACAGATATAGCAATGTTTTGTACCGGAGGAATAAGATGTGAAAAAGCTACTAGTTTGCTGAGAAAGAAAGGTTATAAAAATATTTATCACCTACAAGGGGGCATCCTTCAATACCTAGATGATATACCAAAAGAGAAAAGCTTATTTGAAGGTGAGTGTTATGTTTTTGATAAAAGAGTTGCTTTAGATCAAGAATTAGAAAAAGGCTCCTACTCAATTTGTCATGCATGTGGAATGCCAATTTCAATTCAAGATCAAGAAAGAAAAGAATTTAGAAATGGTATTCAATGTCATTTCTGCATAGACCAATTCAGTGATGATGATAGGAAAAGGTTTGAAGAAAGACAAAAACAAATCGATAGATTAAAAGTGGAAAATCATAAAATTTATAAGGACTAATTTTTAAAATCATGAAAGTTGAAGAATTAGAAAAAATAGCAGGTACCATTGGATTATTAATTAAAATTCAAGTCAGAGAAACTCTCGGATTATGTTTCTTTAGAATCGTTATAGCAGAACAGAAAGATAATATAATTAAGATTTGGGCCGAAATGAAAGGTTGGACTTATTTAAATAAACAAGGTATTCAGCTTGATACATTAAGAATCCTAAGCAAATCTCCTGCTTTTGTTTCGGAATTAATATGGGCAACAACTATGGCTTGGGCAATTGAAAAAAAATCAAGCAACAAAGTAAGACTTTTAGCTATTTTTGATAGTGAAGGATATAGTAAAAAACTTGTAAGATATTTCAAGTTAATAGGATTAAAAATTGTAAAAGAAGTTGGTTCTAGCCCAGTAGACCTTTTATTAAGATTGGTTTGGGGAGGTGCAGGTACACTTATGCACGGGGAATGTATTTCCATATTGAAAAAACTTGAAAAGAAACTCTCTTTAATTAAAGAAAGTTAACCCGCATGATAACTACTTCTAACTAAAGGGCCAGAAGATACTTTTTTGAATCCTAATTCCTTAGAGAAGCGATATAAATATTCAAACTCTGATGGATCCCAATATTTCTTAACTGCCAAATGATTGAATGAGGGCCTTAGATATTGGCCAATTGTAATTTGATCACAATCTATTTTTTTAAGATCATAAATTGTATTTTTTATTTCATCCAATGTTTCCCCAAGACCTAACATAATGCCTGATTTAGTTTGAATATCAGGAGCAATATCTTTTGACTTTTCTAGTAAACTTAGAGATTTTTTGTAATTTGCACCCCTCCTTACTTCTTTTTGCAGTCTTTCAACAGTTTCAAGATTATGGTTAAAGCATATTGGATCTTTTTCTAAAATCATCTTCAATCTCTCAGTCTGAAGGTTATTAGTTTCATTAAAATTTTTGCCCCCACCCCATAAATCGGGAGTTAAAACCTCTATTTTAATTTTTGAATCAATTTTTCTAATCTCATCAATTGTAGATATAAATAAATTTGCACCATGATCAGGGAGATCGTCTCTAGCTACGGAAGTCAAAACAACATATTTCAAATTTAGTACTTTCACTGCTTCAGCGACTTGAGTACATTCATCAATATTGATAGAACTAGGTCTTCCTTTATTTACCTGACAAAAAGCACATGAACGAGAACATATCGATCCACCAAGTAAGAAAGTGGCTGTTCCTGAGGCATAACATTCTGCTCTATTTGGACATCTTGCTTCTTCACAAATAGTATGAATATTTGATTTTTTGATGAGTGTTTGTATTTTTTCGAACTCTGAAGCTTTACTAATAGGAAATTTAATCCAAGAGGGAAGTCTTAAGATTTTTTCTTTCTTGATTAGATTATCGTCTCTCATTGTCTAATTTAGTTTTGTTCTTCCTTCTAACGCCCTTGCAAGTGTAACTTCATCCACATATTCAAGTTCACTTCCCATTGGGAGACCATATGCAATCCTCGTAACTTTAGTAAAAGGGGCTAACAATTTCCCAATATAAAGACTTGTTGTATCTCCCTCAATACTGGGGGTCAATGCCAATATGATCTCATCTATTTCAGACTTACTAACTCTTTCTACCAAGCTTCTTATTTCTAAGAGTTCGGGGCCAACAGAATCCATTGGAGATATTAAACCACCTATTACATGATAAACACCTTTAAATTCTCTGGCTCGCTCCAAAGCAATCAAATCTTTAGTTTCTGCTACTACACAAATTAGTTTCTGATTTCTTTCAGTATTTTTACAAATTTCACATTCATCTTCTGAAGTCAAATTGAAACATTTTTTGCAACGACCAACATTACTATGTGCTTCTAACAGAGCCTTTGAAAAATCTCTTATCGTACTTTCAGGTTGTTTTAAAATAAACAATGCTAGTCGTTGCGCTGTTCTTGGACCAATCCCTGGGAATTTCTCAAAATGACCAATTAATTTTGAAAGCGGTTTGGTGTAAGTAATCAAAATTAAACTATTTCTAGGAATAATTTAGACGCAAAATTCTGAATTGCCATAATTGTTTGCTTTTAATGTCTTATTATATTTTTAGTTAGTAATTTCAAACAAAATGAAAAATATTAAATTTAACCCTTTCAAATATTTATTTTTGATTTTTTTGTGTTTAACACTTAGTGGTTGTAGCGGCGGACTTAATGCGGGATTAGAAGCTTATCAAAGTCCAGATGGAAGATATGCCTTTTTGTATCCAACAGGATGGACTAGAGTAAAAGTAGATGGAGGACCTGAAATTATTTATCATGATTTAATAAATAGTAATGAGACCTTAAGTTTAGTTATTTCTGATGTAAATAAAGAGGTTCAATTAGAACAATTAGGAAGTCCAAGTGAAGTAGGTAAAACATTAATTGATAAAGTCATTGCTCCCGAAGGTTCAGGTAGAGAGGTAAAACTTATAAGTGCAAATCAGAGGGAGGCATCTAATCATATTTTTTATGATTTGGAGTATGAATTAAATTTAAACGAACAGGCCAGACACGAATTAGCTACTGTCGTAATTGATAGAGGAACACTTTACACTTTCGCTGTGGGTACAAATGAAGAGAGATGGAATAAAGTTGATGGTATGTTTAGTAATGTAATTGAATCATTTAACTTCTTAATATAGTTTAGAAATCTTATACTAGATTCCTACTTGAACATTCCACAAATCAGCATATATTTTGTCCTGATCTAATAGTTCTTCATGTTTTCCGCTTTCAACTATTTTACCTTTATCAATAACAAGAATATTATCCGCATTTTTTATAGTGCTTAATCTATGAGCTATTACTATAGTTGTTCTTTCTTTTGTGATTTTAGATAAAGATTTTTGAATTAAAGCCTCTGTTTCATTATCAACTGAGGCTGTAGCTTCATCTAATATTAATATTGGAGCATCCTTTAAAACAGCTCTCGCCAAAGCAATTCTTTGACGTTGCCCTCCTGAGAGCCTTTGGCCCCTTTCCCCCACTATAGTTTTATAACCATCTGGTAATTGTTCAATAAATTTATGAGCTTCCGCAATCTTTGAAGCTTGAATGATATCTTTAAGACTTGGGTTGATTGAGCCATACGCAATATTTTCTTGTATACTGCCATGAAATAAATAAGTTTCTTGACTCACTAAAGAAATACACTTTCTTAAATCCCTCAAATTTATTTCTTTAATAGAAATGCTATCCAAGGTTATTGACCCATTATTACTGTCGTAAATCCTAAGGAGTAATTTTATTATTGTACTTTTCCCAGAACCTGTTAAACCAACAATTCCTAATGTTGAGTTATTTTCAATTTTGAAATTTATGTTTTTTAAAGTTAAATCTCGTCCAGGATAATTAAAATTTATATTATTAAAAATAATTTCTCCTTTGACATCTTTAGGTTCAATTTTTATTTTTCCATCTTTTATTTTTATAGGCGTATCTATGAGATCAATTACTCTATCTATTGAAGCCATAGATCTCTGAAAATCATCTAAAACATGCCCCAAAGTAGTTAAAGGCCATAATAGTCTTTGTGTAATAAACACTAAAAAACTATAAGTTCCTACATCAAGTGTCTTATTCCAAGTTTGGAAACCACCAATTAATAGAATAGCTATAAAAGCAAATAAGATTGCAAATCTTATAAGAGGGATAAAAGCAGAGGATAATTTTATTGCAGCCTTGTTACTTCTTTGATAATCGAGACTTTCTTTATTTAATCTATTTAGTTCCCATTTTTCTTTAGTAAAACTTTTTATGGTTAGAATTCCACTTAAATTATTATTAAGTCTTGATGCCAATAGTCCAGCTTTATTTCTAACATCTCTATATTTTGGAGCAAGCTTCCTTTGAAATCGAATTGATCCTAAAAATATAATTGGAATAGGTAAGAAAGCAAATAGAGCAATTTTTGGAGCGACAAAAATCATAATTCCCCCAATTATTAAGACAGTTATAAATAACTGAATAATCTGATTAGCCCCTTGGTCTAGAAATCTCTCGAGTTGATTTATATCATCATTCAAGATAGATAATAGCCTTCCAGTATTATCATTTTCAAAAAAATCCATATCTAGTTCCTGGATATGCTCATAAGCTTTTATTCTTAATTTATGTTGCGATAGCTGAGCCAAATTTCTCCATAAAATCGAATATAAATATTCAAAGGAGGATTCACCAGACCAAACTATTCCAGAAGCAAATGCAAGAAAAATCAATTGTGCTGGAACTTCTTTTATTCCAAAACCAGCAATCCATGAATTCTGTTCCTTAACAACGATATCCACCGCAAGACCAATTATTACAGGGGGAGCTAAATCTAATATTTTATTAATTATGGAACTAAGAAAAGCAAAAAATAGTAACCTTCTTTCTTCAATCAGATTAAAATAAAGTCTAATTATTGGATTTTGATTGTTCTTAGACCTCATGAAAATAATTATTAAATTTTTCTATTGTGATTTAAATTTTCTTTAGTTTCTAATTTACATTTTGCTTTTGCATCTTGATGATTTGCAGTTTGCATAAATTCTTCGTAGTAACAATCACAAGTTTCATTCGCAATTTCTTCACTATATACCATTTCTGATTTCATCATCTCCTCTTTGACGCTCTGAAGACAAAATAATTTTATGATTGAATTTTGTTTCGTTTGAGCTAAATAATAACTATTAAAAAAGTTGAATAGTATTATCAGATTCACAAAAATAAAGAATTTATATTTGCTAGCTTTCATTCTCTATGACTAGTTTCTGACTTTAATTTTTTTTAATTTATTTTTAGTTTCTCTATGCAGATCTCTGGGTAAATCTACCAAACTATAATCATTAAAAATCTGTATCTTACCTATGGATCTACCATTTATATTAGTTGAATTACAGATTGAGGATATAATATTTGCAACTCTAACCCCATCAAATTTACCAAAGTTAAATTTGTAGGTTTCAAAAGAATCATTTTGATAATTATTTCTTCTATTTGAATTTCTCATACGATTATTAATATTTCTATTTAATCTATTTCGATCAGTATTATTTTGTTTATTAATCCAAGAATCATCTTCATTAACAAAAAATGATTTATTACCTATAACTAAATTAATCGCCGCCATTGCAATATTTGAGTCATCCATAGAGTATTTTTCTTTTAAATTATCTAGTACATCAATAATCAAAGCTTTATTTTCTACATTTTCATGTTTATCTAAGGAACTCTCATTAACATTATCTATAAGTTTCTCCATCCTTTTTTCATTTATTATATTATTACTTGGTATATTAATTTCTTCAATCTTGGTTCTTGTTGAGTTCTCTAAGTTTCTTAGAAAATGTTTTTCTCTTTGATTAACAAATAAAATTGCTTCTCCTGATCTGCCTGCTCTTCCAGTTCTTCCAATTCTATGAGTATATGTTTCCTTGTCAAAAGGAAAATCGTAATTAACAACAAGTTTTATCCTCTCAACATCTAATCCTCTAGCTGCTACATCAGTTGCAACAAGGATATTAATAAATCCTTTTTTTAATCTATCCACAGTATTTTCTCTTTGATTCTGAGGTATATCTCCATTAAGTACTGCCACAGTATGACCTGAATTCTCTAAAGCTTCAGCTATTGAAGTAGTAAGTAGTTTTGTCCTCACAAAAATAATTACTCCCTCGTTATTAAGTTCTAATATTCTTTTTAAAGCATCTAACTTATGATGCCTTTGTACATATAGAAATTTTTGCGAAATTAATTGAGTTTCTTTTTTGACACTTTTGATAGATATTTCGGCGGGATCATTTAGATATTTTTTTGCTATATTTCTTATCTCACTAGGCATTGTTGCTGAAAACAATACCATCTGCTTATTTTCTGGAAGTTGATCTATTATCCATTCAATATCTTCAAGAAAACCCATATTTAACATTTCATCTGCCTCATCTAAAACAAGACAATTTATATCCTTAATTTTAAAAGTCCCCTGCCTTATATGATCCATTATTCGGCCTGGGGTCCCAACTACTACGTCAACTTTTCTTTTTAATGCAGAAATTTGATTTCGATAGTCGGTACCTCCATATATTGCAACCGTCTTAAAATTACTAGATTCAGAACTATAACTTTTAAAAGATTCTGCCACTTGAGTTGCTAATTCTCTTGTAGGAGTCATAACTAAAACCTTGGCATTTAATTCTTTATTATCAGCAAGTTTTTCTATTAATGGTAATGCGAAAGCTGCGGTCTTTCCTGTTCCTGTTTGTGCTTGGCCTAGTAAATCCCTGCCTAACATTAGTTCCGGAATTGCAGCTTTTTGGATAGGAGTTGGATTTTTATATCCTTTATTTCTTAGCGAATTTAAGATCGATTGATTAAACCCAAAATCGAGAAATCCATTCTCATTATCATCTCCTTTTGAAACTTCCAATGGTTGAGATTCAATTTCTTTTTTGTTCTCTAAGTTCTTAAACTCGAGTTGGGAAGAATTTTTATTCTGAGATTTTTCCTGATCACTACCATGAGAGTTACTATCTTTTTTTAAAGCCATTTAAAATGCCTAATAATCTTCTGATTAGGCATTCAACAAATATCTAAATTGACTTAAATTGTTGATTAGCCTTACAGAGCCGAGTTATTAATCTAACATCTTGGGGTTAAGATATCGCTAATTTATCAAAAATTAAATTTAATTTAAATAATATATATCTAGAAATTTTTTCGCTCTTGTAACAGCAGTATAAAATAACCTTCTTTCAAAATTATCTCTGCAAAAGATATTTTGATTATCTTTTTGTTCTTTTACAGCATATTGATTTCTTCTATACTTTTGGGACCACAAAATACTTACTTTTTCAGATTCACTTCCTTGAGATTTATGAATAGTAATGGCTATTGCTGGCACAACATTTTCTAAATTAGATGGATCAATTAATGCGACAATTTCTTCGTTATTGTCATTAAATTTTCTAAAAAGATATTTTCTTTTATTTTTTAAACCTATAAGTACTCCGATATCCCCATTTGACAATCCAAATTCATTATTATTTTTTGTACACATGATCGGAACACCTTCTTTAAGAGTTTTAAGGTCATAGGGTTTTTTTTGACCAAAAATAATTTCATTCAAATATTCAACACTCCATATTCCGGAATTTTTTTCGCATAAAATCAAGTGACTTTGTAAATCCAGAAATATCTTATCTACTAAATCTTTTTCATTAAGCAATAAATTATCAATACTCTCATCAAATATATATTTTTTTTTACTTAAATTTGATGTTGAAAGATTTAACTTTTTTAGATGAGTTGTAATAGAAAATAATAGATCTTTTGGAATATCTTTTCCTCTACTTTTTGAAATAGTAATTTCTTTTGAATTATTATCTTTTTCTAATTCTTTTATCTTTTGATTAAGTAAAGAAAAATCATTATTAAATATTAGACTACTAATTAATGCTATATCTCCAATATTTCTATAGGTTTTTTCTAAATTTACTACACAAGATTTAATTGAACTACTATCACTATATTCAAACAAATAATTCCAGATAGAACAGTTATTTACAGGAGATAATTGATTTTTATCTCCAACTAAGATAATTTTACAGTCTTTTGCTAGCAAATTTAAAACTGATTCAATCAAATCGATATTAACCATTGACATTTCATCAATTATGAAAATATCAAGCTCTTTTAGTTTAAATTTCAACTTAAGAGATTTATTTTGAGAATTTAAAATCCATCTATGTAAAGTTTGAAATTCTATTTGGTCTAGAAATTTGCTAAAGGAAATATTTTTTTTATCATTAAGAGCTTCTTTTAAACGAGCTGTAGCTTTACCAGTTGGAGCAGACAAACCAATATTTAAAAAGTTATCAATTCGAAGGAGTTCTAGTATTAACTTTATAATTAAAGTGGTTTTACCCGTGCCTGGTCCTCCTTGAAGGAAAACTAAGTTTGAATATTTAAATATATTTTTAATTTGATCAATTTTATTATCATCTTTATAAATTTTCGAGTTCAATAAATTATTGGTATCTATTTTTTTTAGAAATAAATTAATAACTCTTTCTATCTTTTTTGACCATTTTGATAACGATAATTTTCTATTTACTAATACGAATGGAGAATTAAGGGAACCAATTAAACCTATATTTTTTAGAACATCTATATGTTTATTAGGCCAGCCATCTTCTATTAATTCAATGATTATTAAACTATTATCAACATCAATAATAGTTTCACCATTTTTTTCAAACTCTAATAAAATTCCTATTACATCTTTTACGAAATTTCCATATTTTTTTTCATTGAATTTGAAAATACCTAAGATTAAATTAAATATATGATCATATTGGAACTTTTCAATATATTTAGTAGTTTTAGTCATTCTAAAAAAGGTTATCTAAATAATTAATTCTTTTTAAAGGTGCTTTGCCAATAAAAATACCAGGAGATATATCCTTCGACTTGGATTTTTCAAATAATTCAAAATCTGGCAATCCCTTCAAAAAGATATAAATATATCCTCCTAGATGTTTATTTGGTTGATAATTTTTAATTCGCCACTTTAATAATCTATGCAATGCTAATAAATAAAGATGAGATTGCAATGGATAATGATGTTTAATCATTTCATTTCTCATATTTTCATAGTTATAGTTTCTTGGTAAACAATCACTATTATCACTACCAGAAATAAAATTACTTTTCCAATCAATTAACCACCATTTACTATCTTCTAATTTATTACCTATAGGGAAAACACAATCAATACATCCTGAATGAAAGCCTTTATTCATAATTTGAAGATCATTTATTTTGTTTGCATATTCTTCACCAAATTCATATTCCTGATCTAAAAAAAAGCATTTTGATATATCATTAGAAATAATATTTCTACCTTCATAAGAAAGGGTTAAATCATATTTGAGTTCCTTAATAAAGTATTCATTTGGAATATCAACTAGTTTCTTATTTTGTAATTCGCTTCCTAAAGATATATTTATGATTCTTAAAATCGCATCTTTTACTTTAAAAGCCAAAGAAGTATCGATTTGATGAAAGTTCAATTCCTCAGAAATTATATCAATTAATTCTTGATTATTATCGTTTCTGAATTCAAATCTTTCTATTATTTTGTGTAGACAAGTCCCAGCAATAGTTCCTTTTGGAAATTCACTTAAGGGATTTGGATAAGAAAAATAATTAGGATAATTATTTGATTTTCTAAGTATAGATTCTTTGATAATTGATATATTATCTTCATAATCTTCATATTGATTAATGACTGCATCAATATTTTTATCTTTACGTATCCAAGAAGAATAACTCGAATAAGAAATAAATTGATCAGAATTAAATGCATTAGATATTTTTTTATTAACGTTATCGATGTTCCAAAGATTATTATTCAATAGGTTGGTTTGGAACTCAGAAAAAATTTCTTTTATTTTCTCTTTTTCTATCCTGACTTCAAAAGTAGACTTATGAATATTTATATTTTCCAAATTATTAAGTAAATCATTATTTAAAATATTATTTGTATCCTCTAGATCATTAAAAATAATAAGTTTATATTTGCTCCTTGTAAGTGCAACATAAATTAACCTCTCACTCTCTTTATATGAATCTTCTTCTTCTAATAATTTAAATTTTTCAACCTTCGGGTAATTATTAGAAATATTAATATATATGTTTCTATCAATATTTGATTTCCAAAGAGGTCCTTTAATTTTATTTGACTTATTTGAAATAATTGAGAGATATGGACATAGGACTATTTCAAATTCGAGGCCCTTACTACTATGAATAGTAGAAAGATTTATTCCATTTTGAAGGTTATAATCTTTCGTCAAAAAATCTTCTCCAGTAGAAATTCTTAAAAAATTATCTAACTGATTTTTATACCAGTTGAAGACTATATTGAGATTAAAATCATTAGTTATTAATTCTATTTCAACAATTTCCGAAAGTTGAAATAAATTTGAATTTAAATCAGAATCTTGAATAATCAAGGATGGCTTGTAATTTATAAGGAGTTCATTAACAATGTTTAAAAAACCTTTTTCTCTTAGTTCTTGGGACCAAGTAATGCATTTATTAATTAAAATTTCTAAATTATTACTAATTCCATCATCGAGTAAATCTTCTAATTTTATTTCTATAAACTTTGAAGTAGCAAGCAAAGTTATATTTTTAAAAGACCTCGGATTTAATAAACATTCAATGAATAAAAATAGTAGAGAACTTGCTTCTGTATCAAAAATATTTTGTTTATTTTGAATTTTGCATGGGAGGTTAAACTGATTTAATTTTTTTTTAAAATCTAAGCATTGCGAATTATTTAATGTAAGAATCGCAATTTTATTAATATCAATTTCTTTATTATTTAAAATAAAGTTAACTATGTAATTAGTTACAAGATCCTCTATATCAGTCTCTTTTTTTGAAAATTCTACAATCTCAAATACATCCTTAAATTTAAATTTAGGATTAATATTTTCATTAATTCTAGAGGTTAATTTCCTACAGTTTAGGTTTGATTTTTTAAGTCCATTCTTATAAAGTTTATTAAGAACATCGATTAACTTTTTTGAGGTTCTATAGTTATCCGTAAGACTAAAAACTTCGATTGCATTAGATCTTGCATCTAGATAAGTTTCAATATCTCCACCTCTAAATTTATAGATAGCTTGTTTTGGATCACCTACGCAAAGTAAAAAATGATTTTTTGTATTAAAGAACTTTTTTATTAAATTCCATTGAATAATATCTGTATCTTGGAACTCATCAACAAAGACACATTTAAATCTTTTTTGAATTTTAGATAGAGTATTAATATTACTTATTTCTGAATCTAGAAATGTATTTTCTACAGTCTTTATAAGATCATTGAAGTTGAAAATAGAAAAACTTGTCTTTAATTCAATTAATTTTATATAAGCTAATTGGGTAAATATTCTTACAAATTCAGTAAAGAAACCTTCTTTTATTTTATAAATTTTATCTTGTAATAAATTAAATTTAGTAAAATCTATTTTTAGATTATGTTTAT
>CACBBE010000025.1 GCA_902537395.1 uncultured Synechococcaceae cyanobacterium | reverse complement strand
TATTCTGATTGATCAAAACTGAGCCTCCACTTTCAGCAAGAATCATTGCATTTTTCTCCTGATGATTATTTTTAGAATCTGGATATGGAATTAAAATTGAAGGTTTTTCAGCCTCCATTAGTTCATTAATTGTTCCTGCACCAGACCTCGATATTACAAGATCACAGTTTTGAATCAAAGCTGCTATTTCATTAGTAAATTTCTTTTGAATATAATTTTTAGAGTTTTTTACATGAAAAGGTTGTTGATTAGATTCGCCAATAATATGAACTATCCGAAACTGTTTTTTTATTAAAAATTCTAGAGATTCATAAATAATTTGATTTATAGCTTTTGCTCCTTGACTACCTCCCATAACAATCAAAAGAGGACCTTTTCCTTTTGGAACCCATTTTGGCAAAAAATTAAATTTATAGAATTGCTCTCTTAAAGGTGTTCCAGTAAAAATAGTTTTACAATTTTTTAAATAAGAATTTGTTTCCTTAAATCCTAAAAGAACATAGTTACATAAAAAGCCAAAATATTTCGTGACCATTCCTGGAATTACATTTGATTCATGAATAATGATAGGTATCCTGAGAAGTTTTGAAGCAATAATAGTAGGTGCTGATATATAACCGCCAGTCGTAAAAACTAAGTTAATTTTTTTTTCTTTTAAGATCCTAATTATTTGAAAAGTTGACATTAAAATTTCTATATATTGATAAAACAAAAAAATATTTTTTCTTGGTGTCTTTATATTCAATGTCCTCAAATTATATTTTTTGGGAATAAAATTTGCATCCAGTCTTTTATGAACACCCAACCAATGAATATTCCATTCATCCTCCACCTCTTTAGAAACTGCTAAGGCTGGGAAAATATGCCCGCCTGTGCCACTGGCTGCGACTAATAAATTATTTTTTTTAGACATAAAAACTTAAATTAGTAAAATAAAAATAACCAATGATTAATATGTTTAATTTAAAATTATTCAAAAATATAGGATTTCATCTCTACTTATTTGTTTATCTTATTATTCCCTATTCAGCAATAACGCAAACTTTAAAAGTTGATTTCATAAGAAATCTAGAAAACTCTTTGAATGCAAGAGATTTAGAATTCATTAGAAAAAATTTTAGAAATGAAAAAAGCCAAAATATACCAAAACAATTTTCAAAGATTATTAATGATTTCCCTAATAGCAAATGGAAGATTAAAAGATTAAAGTCAAATATTCCAAATGAAGATATTTTCCGGATAAAAGTTTATGGGGAAAAAATAGTTAATGGAGAAATTTATATACTTGAATCCAATTTTGATTTTTTATTTTCAATCGTAAATGGGAAAATAGATGAAGGGATTATCAAAAATTTATTCACAACTATAAGAAACGATAATAAAAAGATAGATATTAGTTTTCGAATTCCTGATAGAGTTCTTACTGGTTCAAAATATGATATCGATATAATTCTAAATAAGCCTCTTGAAGAAGTGATTATTGCTGGAGCTATAAAACCTCATCAAGTTAATTCATTTTTTGAACAAGAAATATTATTGGAGCCATTGGCGTCAGGGGGAATTTTTAAAATAACAAGAGCCCCTTCAAAACCTGGTATACAAATTTGGTCAGGAATCATAGCTCACCCTGAGGGAATGATTACTTTCACAAAGAGCATTGATATTGTTGATGAAATATAGCCTAAGCGTCGTTTAAAGCAGCTACACCTGGTAAGGTTTTACCTTCTAAAAGTTCCAAACTTGCGCCACCTCCAGTAGATATATGAGACATTTTCTCCGCTAACCCTGCTTTCTCGACTGCCGCGACTGAATCTCCACCACCAATAATTGTACAAACTTCAGAAAAAGCACTTAAGTCCGCAAGAGTCGTAGCTATTGCATTTGTACCGTCTGCAAATTTATCAAATTCAAAAACTCCCATTGGACCATTCCAAATAATTGTCTTACATTCAGCAAGAGCATTCTGAAAAACTTTAATAGAATTTGGACCAATATCTAGACCCATCCAATTCCCACTAATTTCATCAATTTGAGATATTTTACTATTGGCGTCAGGAGAAAATTCATCAGCCAAAACAACATCAGTAGGTAATAACAATTCTACTCCTTTTGCTTTCGCTTTTGCTTCTAAATCTTTAGCTAGCTCGAGTTTATCTTCTTCTACAAGGCTCTTTCCGACATCTAAACCTCTAGCTTTATAAAAAGTGAAAATCATACCTCCACCAATCATAATTTTGTCACACTTATCTAGTAAAGAATCAAGTACTCCTATTTTGCTACTAACCTTTGATCCTCCAACTATTGCTGCTAATGGTCGCTTTGGAGAATCTATTGCTCCTTGTAAATATTTCAATTCTTTTTCTAAAAGGAAGCCAGCTACTGAGGGACTCAAGTAATTAGTAACACCCTGAGTTGAAGCATGAGCTCTATGAGCAGCACCGAAAGCATCATTTACATACATATCTGCATGTGATGCTAATTTTTTAGCAAACTCCAGGTCGTTCTTTTCCTCTTCACCAAAAAAACGAACATTTTCAAGTAAAAGAACATCTCCATTAGATAAGCTATTAGATTGCACAACGGCTTCATCACCAATACAACTGTTGGTAAGAGCAACATTTTTCCCCAACAATTCACTTAATCTTGCTGCTACTGGAGTTAGTCTCATTTTTTCATTTACCTGACCCTTTGGTCTACCAAAATGAGCAGCTAAAATAACTTTTGCAGAATGATTAATAAGATATTCAATAGTTGGGATCGCTGCACGAATACGCGTATCGTCGGTTATTTGACCATCTTCATTTAATGGAACATTAAAATCTACTCTTACAAGAACTTTTTTTCCTTCTAAATGTGTCTTATCAAGACTGGAAAGAGATAATTTTGACATTAAATAATCTTAATTTTTAATCTTAAGACCCTAACGTTAATTTGGGCTTATTGGGTTAAAAAGTAGTTACTGTTACCTATGCCTTAATAAATTTTAAGAATTAACGATTATAAAAATTTTTTAGTCATTAAATTTATACTAAACTTTAGAAGTAAATACTTTTGAAACTTATAAAGACTAAAAAGAATACAAAATTTTATTTGATTTATTGAAGTGGACATACCCAAAATCCAATGGTACCCAGGCCATATCGCAAAAGCAGAAAAGCAATTATCTGAAGTTATCAAAAAAGTAGATTTAGTTATAGAAGTTAGAGATGCACGAATTCCTTTATCAACGGGACATCCGCACTTAAATAAATGGATAAATAATAAAAAACATATTCTTGTTATTAACAGATCAGACATGATCTCCCCTAATACAATCAATAGTTGGAATCAATGGTTTAATGCTAAAGATCAATATCCTCTTTGGTGTGATGCTAAAAGAGGAATAGGAATTAAAGAAATTTGTAAGTCAGCCAAAGATTCTAGATCGTCAATCGACGATAGAAGACTCTCTAGAGGAATGCGAATTAGGCCAATTAGAGCCCTTACACTTGGTTTTCCAAACGTAGGAAAGTCAGCATTAATTAATAGAATTGCAAAAAAAAGAGTTGTAGATAGCGCTAGGAAAGCAGGCGTGACTCGTAATTTAAGATGGATAAAATTAGAAAGTGGTATAGATCTGCTAGATGCTCCTGGTGTTATACCTCCAAATTTAGAAGATCAAAAATCAGCACTTAATCTTGCACTGTGTGATGATATTGGTGAAGCTGCTTATGAAATAGAGAGTGTCGCAATTGAATTTATCAAAATTATATCCACTCTCAACAAAGATAAGAATGCGAATATCTCAGTTAAACAAATATCTAGTAGATATGGAGTTGATATTACCAAAGGTTTTAATAGTCCTTCTGCTTGGATCGACGAAGCAGCTTCAAAACATACCTCAGGCGATAAAAGGAGAATGTCTCATAAGTTATTGGAAGATTATAGAAATCAAATGCTGGGTAAAATTGCTTTAGAAGTCCCACTATGGAATTAAATAATCAAGATTCTTTCGGTATTGGAGAAGGTGAGCTTATAGAAATTATTTATGAGCTGCCTCTTCCAATGAGGCTAGACAGATGGTTGGTAAGTAAAAGGCCAGAACAAAGCAGAGCAAGAATTCAACATTTTATAAATTCAGGCTTAGTACTCGTAAACTATAAAACCGCGAAAGCAAAGACCCCATTAAAAAATGGCGACAATATTCAAATATGGATGCCTCCTCCAGAACCTCTTATTTATTTGAAACCTGAAAAAATGGATTTAAATATACTTTTTGAAGACGAGCACATCATTGTAATTAATAAACAATCAGGACTAATTGTTCATCCAGCCCCTGGACACAAATCTGGAACTTTAGTGAATGGATTACTTTTTCACTGCAAAGATCTTCCTGGAATTAATGGGAAACTAAGACCTGGGATTGTTCACAGATTAGATAAAGATACCTCCGGATGTATGGTGGTTGCAAAAAGCCAAGAGGCATTAGTAAATCTCCAGAAACAAATTAAAGAAAAAATAGCATCACGCGAATATATTGCAGTAATTCATGGAGCACCAAATTCTGAAGAAGGCCAAATAGTGGGACACATTGGCAGAGATAAATTAAATAGATTGAAATATAAAGTAGTTGAAGAAACTTCAGGAAGGTATGCCTGTACCTATTGGAAATTAGAAGAAAGATTTGGCAATTACTCATTAATGAATTTCAAGCTAGATACGGGGCGAACGCATCAAATAAGAGTACATTGCGCTCACATTAATCATCCAATTGTGGGTGATCCACTATATGGAAGATGTAAAAAACTACCTTGTAAATTAGATGGCCAAGCTCTACACGCCATTAAGCTTGGACTTATACATCCAATAAATGGTAAAGAAATGAAATTTGAATCAGAATTACCATTAGATTTTCAAAAATTACTCAGTGTCCTTAAAGTTAAATAAGATTTAAAGAGGAATTTAGAAGCGATTTTGTATACGCGTTTTGAGTTTTAACGAATATTGTAGAACTTTCTCCTTCATCAACTATCTTTCCGTGATTCATGACTAGCAACCTATCACAAAATCTTTTAGCAATTCCTAAATCATGAGTAATAAAGATAATCGTTAAATTCATTTTTTCTTGCAAGACTCTAAGTAATTCAAGAATCTCTATTTTTACTGAAGCATCCAACATATTAACGCTCTCATCACAAATCAAAATTTTTGGTTTCAACAATAGTGCTCTAGCTAATGAAATTCTTTGCAATTGACCACCAGATAATTGGCTAGGATAAGAATTAAAAAAATCATTATTTAAGGGAAGATTTAAATTTCTTAACATTAATTTTATTTCTTTTTGGATTTTTCTTTTATCTGAAATTTTTTGAATAAAAAATATATCTTCCAAAATATTTTTAATTGTCATTTTCGGATTCAAACTTGAAAAAGGATCTTGAAAAATTATTTGCACATTATTGTTCTTTTTGAAAGATTTATTTTTTTTCGATGTATGATTTTTATCATAAATTTTGATTTCACCACCTCTTACTTTAAGAAGTCCAATTAAAGCCCTACATAATGTACTTTTACCGCTCCCTGAAGAACCAACTATTCCAAGAGTCTCATTCTCATATAACTTGAAACTAACTTCATTTAAAGCCTTATTCCATTTATTAATGAATATTGAAGAATTTAATTTATACCAATGTCTTAGGTTATTTACCTCAAGAACGACCTTATCTCGAGCATTATTTTTAGTATTTGGTTCCAATACTATTTTTGAAGCATTTACTAACTTTTTCCCGATATCCGATTTTGGTGATTGAAAAATATTTAATATATTTCCTTTTTCAACAATCGACCCCTTTTCAATTATTGCAACTTTTTTACACCACTTTGCTGCAAGATTAATATCATGACTAATTAAAATTAAAGTAGTATCAAATTCATTACATAGATGAATTATTTCTTGCATAATTTCAAAACTTGTTTTGGTATCTAAGCTAGTTGTAGGTTCATCAGCTATTAATAATTTAGGTTTCAAAGCAAGTGCCATTGCTATAGAAACTCTCTGTCTCATTCCACCGCTAAATTGATGCGGGAAAGAATCAAGTCTACTTTCTTCAATTCCTACTTTTTGAAAAACTTCTCTTACTAATTTTTCAATAGCTATAAATGATTTAGTTTGATCATGTGTTTTAAATAATTCATATAAATGATCCCCAACACTCATTAGCGGATTAAGTTTTTTTATAGAGTCTTGATAAATAAATCCAAAATTCTTTCTTCTAAATAATTGTGCATCTTTGTTATTTATTTTCCTAGGATCTACACTAGAGATCGATAGATATCCTTTAGAAGTGGCCTTTTCAGGCAATATATTTACTAATGTTTTTGCAAAAGTGGTCTTTCCACATCCAGAAGGTCCTATTATGGCCAAATGATCTCCACTATTTATTTCCAAATTAAAATTTTTGATAATAGGTTGCTGTTTTAGACCATACTTAACAGTAAGATTTTTAACTACAATAATTTTTTCTTTATTTTTTTCCATAATTTATAGCAAATTTTTCTAGACCTAAATAAAATACATCTAAAGCAATATAAAATGTCCGAGGCAGCTGCAAATTCAAAAGAAAAAAACAAAATTGAAGTTTCCAAAACTATTTTGCCTGAAAATAAAAAATATGAAAGTGAATCTTTGAATTATCAAATAAAAATTCCCGATTGGCTTCTTAAAGATATTCATAATTTTGAAAAATCAAATAAAGAAAATAATGAGAATCAAAACCTTATAGTAAAGGCTTTTAAACTTGCTTATAAAGCTCATGATGGACAATTCCGCGCGAGCGGCGAGCCATACATTATCCACCCGGTTGCTGTTGCAAATCTCCTCAAAGAAATTGGTGCTAGTTCATCTGTTATTGCTGCAGGCCTTTTACATGATGTTGTTGAAGATACTGGCATTGATTTTTCCGAAATAGAAACAAATTTTGGATTAGAAGTAAAAATACTTGTAGAGGGTGTAACAAAATTAGGCGGTATTCACTTTAACAATAGGACTGAAGCACAAGCTGAAAATCTAAGGAAAATGTTTTTAGCTATGGCTAGCGATATCAGAGTTGTCTTAGTAAAACTTGCAGATCGACTTCATAACATGAGAACAATTGAATGGCTAAATGATGAGAAAAAACTAAGAATAGCTAGAGAAACGAGAGAGATTTATGCACCATTAGCTAATCGACTAGGAATAAACAGATTTAAATGGGAATTAGAAGATTTAGCTTTTAAATTCCTAGAGCCTAAAGAATATCTAGATCTTAAAGATCAAATCGCTGTTAAAAGAAGTGATAGAGAAAAAAGATTAAAAGTAACTTTGAATCTTATGAAGGAAAACTTGGTTTCAGCAGGTTTAAAAAATTTTGAAATAACAGGAAGGCCAAAACATCTTTATGGCATCTGGAGCAAGATGGAAAGACAACAAAAGCATTTTCACGAGATTTATGATGTTGCTGCCCTAAGAATTATCGTGGACAATTCAGATAGTTGTTATAGAGCTTTAGCAGTTGTTCATGATACTTTCAAACCAATTCCAGGTAGATTTAAAGACTATATAGGATTACCAAAACCCAATGGATACCAGTCCTTACACACTTCTGTGATTGGAAGACATCGACCCATTGAAGTTCAAATCAGAACTACTTCTATGCATCAGATTGCTGAATATGGTATTGCCGCTCATTGGCAATACAAAGAGGGTGGTTCTCCCGCTAAAAGTAATGCCGAGAGATTTAATTGGCTAAGACAATTAGTAGAATGGCAACAAGAAGGTAATGAAAGGGATCATAATGATTATTTAGCTTCAATTAAAGAAGATTTATTTGATGAAGAAGTATTTGTGATCACTCCAAAAGGAGATGTTGTTGGTTTAAGGAAAGGATCTACCGCGATAGATTTCGCCTACAGAATTCATTCTGAAGTTGGAAATCACTGTAATGGAATAAGAATTAATGAAAAGCTTTCTCCATTATCTACAGCACTTCAAAATGGTGACTTCATAGAAATTCTGACAAGTAATAATGCTACTCCAAGCTTGGATTGGCTGAACTTTGTAGTTACGCCAACTGCTAAAAATAGAATTCGCCAATGGTATAAGAAGAGCCATCGTGATGAAACGATTAAAAGAGGTAGAGATTTACTTGAAAAAGAAGTAGGTAGAAACGGTTTTGAAGCATTACTTTCTAGTGAAGCCATGAAAAAAGTTGCAAATCGATGCAATTTAAAAACTACTGAAGACCTTCTTGCATCTCTTGGTTTTGGTGGTTTAACTTTGCATCAAGTATTAAACAGACTAAGAGAAGAAATAAAATTACAGACAGAAGATATAAAAAATGATTCTGACTCTGAAATAGCAAAATCTCTTAAAAGTAATAGTAATTTATCCACTAATCATTCTAATACAGCAGCTAAATCGCCAATTTCCGGGATAGAAGGTCTTGATTACAGAATAGGTAAATGCTGTACCCCACTCCCAGGAGAGGATATTATTGGAACCGTGTCGCTCGGCAACCATGGGATAACTATACATAGGGAAGATTGTGAAAATGTAATACCAATTCCAATAGAGAGAAGATTACCTGTCGGTTGGAATCAAGAAAATAAAACCGGCGATAATAAGTTTCCAATTCAGCTTCGAATAGAAGTAATTGATAGAGTTGGAGTTCTTAAAGATATTCTTATGAGGTTATCTGATAAAGGTATAAACGTAAGCGATGCCAATGTTAAAACTGCTTTTGGTAAACCAGCTATTATAAATCTATGTGTAGGTCTTGAAAGTTATAATCAACTTCACAAAACAATTGAACAAATTAAATCAATGGCAGATGTTTTAGATATTGCCAGAGTTGGACAAAGTTAATTTTAAAATCAGATCAATCTATCTTTTACTTTTTATCTTGTAGATAAAGAAAACTATACCACCGCAAATCAAAGCTAGTAAAATACCTACAAAAGATGAACCTAAGAGTAATTTTAGTGAAAAAATTTTACCTTGTTTCCATAAGTCATCAATAACTAAACTTTTTTCAAGAATTTTATTAGAATGATCATCTAAAAAAATCGAACCAACTTTGTAGTTAAAGTAATAAAGTGGAATATAAGTAAAAGGGTTGCTAATCCAGGTACCAATTGCAGCTAGAACAATATTACCCTTGGCTATTTTCGCAAACAATACCCCTATTAAAGTCTGAAACCCAAAAAAAGGAAAGCAGCCACTAAATACTCCTATAGCTAAACCTTTAGCATTAAAGAATGGACTTCCATTCTGATTACTAAATAATGATAGAATTTTCTTATAGGTAATATCTCTTTTAAATCTCATTCAGAAAGAAAATTTCAAAATTCTTGATAATCTTACTTAATTATCCATAACAAAGCGAGAGATGGATTCGATAATTACTACAGAAGATACAATAGCCGCAATTGCTTCAGCTATAAGTATAGGGAAAGGAGGAGTTGCGATAATAAGAGTATCAGGGAAAGACTCAATAAATTCTTGCAAAAAGATTGTTCAAACTAAATCTAAATATGCATGGGAATCACATAGAGTTTTTCATGGTTTTATTCAGGCAAATAAACAAAATAAATTTATAGATGAGGTTTTAATTTTAGTGATGAAATCGCCAAATAGCTTCACAGGAGAGGACGTGGTTGAACTTCATTGCCATGGAGGAATTATTATAGTAAATAAAGTTCTAAAGAGATTATTATCTAGTAATTCTAGAGTTAGACTTGCAAACCCAGGAGAATTTAGTCAAAGAGCTTTTCTTAATGGGAAAATAGATCTTACTCAAGCCGAGTCGATTAATCAATTAATTAATGCAAGCAATACAAGATCAGCAGAGTTAGCTTTTGGTGGAATTCAAGGAGAAATAAAGGAAAAAATTGATGATATTAAAAATGATCTTATAAATCAACTTTGCGAAATAGAAGCGAGAGTTGATTTTGAAGAAGACTTCACAGATTTTGATTACACCAAATATCTAAAAAACATTAAAAAAGCAAAAGAAAAAATAGAATTTCTTATAGAAAATGCAAAAAGAAATTCATATATTCACAATGGAATATCCATTGCGCTTATAGGTAAAACAAATGTTGGTAAAAGCTCTTTACTAAATTTGCTTGCAAAAAAAGATAAAGCAATCGTAACTAATATTCCCGGAACAACTAGAGATGTTATTGAAGTTAATTTAACTATTAATGAAATTCCAATGAAAATAATTGATACTGCTGGCATAAGAGAAACTCATGAACAAATTGAAAGTATTGGAATTAAAAAAAGTTTTGGGAAAATTAAAGAGTCAGATTTTATCATTTATATTTATAGTCTTGAAGAAGGGTTTAATGAAGAAGACAAAAAAATAATAGAAGAAATCCCCAAAGAAAAATTAATTACTATTTTGGGCAATAAAAAAGATTTAATTGATTGCAAAAATATTAATTCAAATGAGTTAAAAAACACAATTCTTATGAGCATTAAGAATAATGATGGTGAAAGATTATTAATCGATACAATCATAAAAAAATGTGGATTAGTACAAGTAGAAAATATCAATATATTTTTAAACGAAAGACATCTAACAAATTTGTCTGCTTGCCTATCTAATTTAAATGACACTAATGAAATCATTAAAAATAAATTGCCATTTGATTTGTTATCAATAGAACTGAGAGATGGAATTCAAAACTTATCTAAAATAACTGGTCAAGAATTAACAGAGGAACTTCTAAATAATATTTTTTCTAAGTTTTGTATTGGGAAATAAATTTGAGTTAAATTTCATAGTGATATATAGTTAATTCTCTAACTTCATTTGAATTTTTATTAATTAATTATTTTTTAGTTTAGTGAATTTAAATACTCCAATAATAAGTAAGATCATTGATAATTGGATCGATGAAGATATAGGTAGGGGAGATCTTACAAGTCCCTCTATTACAGAAGAGAATGGTAATGCATATTGGATTGCAAAAGAGGAGGGTATATTTTGTGGGGTTGAAATTATAAAAGAAATTTTTAAAAAAATTGATTTAAAAATCAGTCCAAAATTTAATATCTCTGATGGAGATAAATTTGTTAAAGATCAAAAACTCTTAGAAATTTATGGACCTTCAAAAAGTTTACTCGCTAGTGAAAGGATTAGCTTAAATATAGCAATGCATTTATCTGGAATATCAACATATACTAAGAATCTTATAGATAAATTAGAAGGGACAAATATAAAATTAGCAGATACTAGAAAAACGACTCCTGGCTTAAGAATATTTGAAAAATATGCATTCAAATGCGGAGGTGGAGTGAATCATAGAATGGGATTATACGATGCTGCTATGATAAAAGAAAATCATATTGCATGGACAGATAATCTTAAGAATGCAGTAGAAAAAATTCGCCTAAATTCGCCTTTTACAACTCATATCATAATTGAAGCTGAGAATATCGAACAGGCAAAAGAAGCAGTATTAGCAGGAGCGGATAGTATCTTGTTAGATGAACTTAGTCCTGAAACAATCAAAAACAACGTTCAAGAATTAAGAGATTTGTCAATTAATAGCATAAAAAAAGAAGTCAATAAAAATTTGATAATAGAAGTTTCTGGAATAAACCCTGAAGAAATTAGTAAATATCTTATAAAAGGTATTGATTTGATTTCAACAAGTTCTTCTATTACCAAAAGTGATTGGATTGATTTAAGTATGCGTTATATTAATTAATCATATAGATAAATAATTGAATAAATAATGCTAATCATTTTTAAAGAATTAACAAATAACTTCGAACAAACTCTTTTAAATAGTCTTAAAAAAAATGATAAAGAAAGAGAATTCGAAATTCTTAGAAAAAATATAATTACACAATCAACAAAAGATGAATTTGGTGATTATCAATGTAATGTTTGTTTAAGTTTATCTAAAATATATAAAAAGAATCCAAGAGATATTTCTAATGATTTTATTAACCTTTTAAATAAAAATAAAAGCATAGC
>CACBBE010000024.1 GCA_902537395.1 uncultured Synechococcaceae cyanobacterium | reverse complement strand
CCAAATATTCATTGTTATTTGTTTTTGTATACTAAATTTCTTTCAAAATGCTGAAGTTTTAGCTTTAACTTCTTTTGAAAATCATAATTTCGTATCTACCGCTGTTAAAAATATTAGCCCTGCAGTTGTAAAAATTGATACTGAGAGGTTGGTAGAGAGGCAACAATTTGATCCGAATTTACTTGACCCTTTATTAAGGGATTTACTTGGCGAGCAAGGAATTACTCCTGAAAGGGAGAGAGGACAAGGTTCTGGAGTGATCATTAATGAGAATGGTTTGGTTCTTACAAACGCTCATGTCGTAGAGAGAGTCGATAATGTTTCAGTTACTTTGGCAGATGGATCTATTTGTGATGGTCAAGTTTTGGGAACAGATGTAGTAACTGATCTTGCTTTAGTAAAAATTGATGAAGATGCTTATTCTGGTTTTGCTACTCTTGGAAATTCTGAAGATCTTGAAGTTGGGGATTGGGCAATAGCTCTTGGTACTCCCTACGGCCTTGAAAAAACAGTCACCTTAGGGATCGTTAGCAGCCTGCATAGAGATATTAATAGTTTAGGATTTTCAGATAAAAGGCTGGATCTTATTCAGACTGATGCGGCAATAAATCCAGGGAATTCTGGAGGACCACTCATAAATTCCAATGGAGAGGTAATAGGAATTAATACATTAGTAAGAAGCGGCCCTGGAGCTGGTTTAGGTTTTGCGATTCCGATCAATTTAGCTAAAAGTGTTTCTGAGCAGCTTCTTGAAAATGGGGAAGTTATTCATCCATATTTAGGGGTACAATTAATTTCTTTAAATCCTAGAATTGCTAAAGAACATAATCGAGATCCTAATTCCTTAGTTCAATTACCTGAAAGAAATGGAGCCCTAATTCAATCAGTAATACCTAATAGCCCCGCTGAAAAAGCTGGTTTAAGAAGAGGAGATTTAGTAATAGCGGCCGAAAATATCTCCATAAAAGAACCTAAAACTTTACTTGATGAAGTGGAAAAAGCTCAGATAGGAAAAGTATTCCTTTTAAATATTTTGAGAGATAATAAAGAGATACAGATAAATATCAAACCAGAACCTCTTCCAGGTTTGACATAAAGCACCCATTGAAATTTAATAATCTATAACCATTAGAGAAAAAGATTTTGGATTCACAAACTCAAATGAAACAAGTAGTTGCTGATGCAGCAATAAGGGAAGTAAAGAGTGACATGATTCTCGGATTAGGGTCTGGATCTACTGCTGCGTTAATGATAAAAAGCCTTGCGGATGAAATACATTCTGGAAAACTCCAAAATATAAGAGGTGTTGCAACTTCTTTTCAATCAGAAGTTTTAGCGCTTGAACTGGATATCCCGCTTATCGATTTAGCTTCTGTATCTCAAATTGATTTAGCTATTGATGGAGCAGATGAAATTGATCCAGGATTTCAATTAATAAAAGGGGGAGGAGCATGCCATGTTAGAGAAAAGTTAGTGGCATCTAAAGCTAATCAATTGTTGATTGTTGTTGATGAAACTAAACTTGTTCAAAATCTAAATCAATCTTTCCCTTTACCTGTAGAAGTTCTTCCTAATGCTTGGAAGCAAGTCCAGGAAGTTATTTCAGATATGAATGGCAGTTCTTCTCTAAGAATGGCTATTAAAAAAGCTGGCCCGGTTGTTACTGACCAAGGCAACCTCATCTTAGATGTGTTATTTAATGATGGTATTAAGAATCCAAAAGACATTGAAATGAAGATTAATAATATTCCAGGAGTTTTAGAAAATGGATTATTTGTTGATCTTACAGACAAAGTATTAGTTGGTAAAATTGAAGATAACATGCCAATGGTTTACTCACCCTCAAGAGCTAGCTAATCTTCAAATCTTATTTCTACAGAGTTAGCGTGGCTATGTAAGCCTTCACTTTTAGCAAGATTAATAATATCAAGGCTATTAACTTTTAAACTTTCTTCATTAAATTCTATTATTGAAGTATTTTTCATAAAAGTTTCAACCCCTAAAGAACCGCTAAATCTAGAATTTCCTGACGTGGGTAAAGTATGATTTGGTCCAGCAAGATAATCTCCAACGGCTTCTGGGGTCCATTTTCCTAAAAATATCGCTCCTGCATTCTCTATACTTGCTAGAATTTTTTTTGAATCTACTGTAAGGATTTCTAGGTGTTCAGGGGCAAAGTTATTGCTTAGTTCAACACAAGATTCGTAATTCTCGCAAATCACAATTAGACCCCAATTTTTTATTGATTGCATGCAAATTTCTTTTCTTGGATGATCATCTATTTTTTTATAAAGTTCTTCTAAAACTTCTTTTGCCTGGTTCTTTGATGTAGTTAAAAGTATTGATGAAGCTAAAGGATCATGTTCTGCTTGCGCTAGTAGATCAGATGCTATATGAGTGCTCTGAGCTGTTTCATCTGCAATGATTAATATTTCACTTGGACCAGCTAAAGAATCAATCCCTGTAGAGCCATAAATTAGTTTTTTCGCAGTTGTAACATAAATATTCCCTGGACCTGAAATAACATCTACCTTATTGATTTGATTTGTGCCAAATGCTAAAGCACCAATTGCTTGAGCTCCTCCAATTCTAAATACTTTATTGATCCCTGATAAGTGAGCTGCAGCTAAAACAGTTTTGTTTATTTCCCCTTCTTTATTCCCAGGAGATACCATTATAATTTCTTCTACTCCTGCTACTTTTGCAGGTATAGCATTCATCAATACTGTACTTGGATAAGCAGCTCTACCTCCAGGAATATAAATACCTGCATTTTTAACTGGTCTCCATCTTCTTTGTACGATATCACCATATTCACCTTTTATAGTGAAAGATTGAGGAATTTCTTTTTCATGAAATTTTTGAATTCTTTCATGAGCTACTACAAGTGAGTGCTTCAAATTGTTATCAATCTCATCCCATGCATTTTTTATTTGATCCGCACTCACTTGCATTGGGTCAGGGTCGAAACCATCAAATTTTTTTGTAAATTTTTCTACCGCTATATCTCCAGAAATTTTTACCTCTTGAATAATTTCTTCAACAATTCTATTTACTTTATTATTGTTTTCTGAATTAGTTCGAGTAGAAATCCTTTTTAATTCTTCAATAGCTTCTTTTTTATTATTTATGATCTTCATTTGCTTAATTTTTTCAAATAGAAAGGCTCAAAACCCAATTTAATATCTTCTAAATTATATATGATTGATTACTTGTCGATTTATTTGTTATGATAAGAATCTTCTATTTATTCACCCTCTGTGGCTAACAACAAATCAGCAAAAAAGAGAATACAAATTGCAGAAAGAAATCGTTTAATAAATAAGTCATATAAATCTACTGTTAGAACTTTAACCAAAAAAACCTTAGAGAACTGCGAAAAATATAAAAAAAATCCTGATGAGGATAATAAAAATTTAGTGAAAACAAGTCTTAATAAAGCTTTTAGCTTAATTGATAAAGCAGTTAAAAAAAATGTTCTTCACAAGAACAACGGTGCTAATAAAAAATCGAAAATCAATAATTTTGTAAAAACCACTCTTACCACTAAGTAAAAAGACAGATCATAATTATGAGCGATATAGAACTCATAGACTCGCACTGTCATTTGATATTTGAAAATTTTGAGAAAGATCTTGAGGATGTTGTTTTAAGATTGCGTTCAAGAGGTGTAAAAAAATTAGTTCATGCTTGTTGCGAATTAACAGAAATTCCAAAGTTGAAAAAAATATCCCAAGAATTTAATGAAATTTACTATTCAGTTGGCTTACATCCGCTAGAAGCAAAAAAATGGGAACAAAGTTCAAAATCTCTTCTAAGAAAATCAGCTCTAGAAGATAGACGAGTTGTAGCTATTGGGGAATTAGGCTTAGATTTTTTTAAAAATGAAAATAAAACTCAGCAGATTGAAGCACTTATTCCGCAAATGGAATTAGCTTATGAACTTCAATTGCCCGTAATAATCCATTGCAGAGATGCTTCAAATGAAATGATTGAAATATGTAGTGATCTCTCTAAAAAAGGAAAATGTCCTGATGGTGTACTGCATTGTTGGACTGGAACACCAGAAGAAATGAAGCATTTCTTGGATTTTGGATTTTACATCAGTTTTAGTGGTATAGTCACATTCCCAAAAGCATATGAAATTCATGAGTGTGCCAAAATAGTTCCAAATGATAAATACTTAATTGAAACTGATTCACCATTTCTAGCTCCTGTCCCTCATAGGGGTAAAAGAAATGAACCTGCGTTTGTTGAAAATGTTGCCAATTTTATGGCGGATTTAAGATCTACTGAATTAACTACAATTGCTAGAGAGTCATATAAGAATGCTGAAGATTTGTTTAAATTTGACTTGTTAAGTTGACGTTGCAGCTGTTAGGATTAGGAATTACTGAGAATTTTTCTTAATTTTTTGACTTTAACAAACACAGTTATCATTTTTAAGCATTAAACAAAATTTAATTATTTATTATTAGATTGTTTTTTTTGTTGAAATCGAGATTTATTTGTTGATCTCATTTTGCTTGAAAAGTTAAAGAACAAATTATTGAGTAAATTAAAAGTAAATAGTAAATCTCACAAAATCGCAGGTTTTCTTGGATGAGCAGTAGCGCTTTACAGGTAGCAAAAACAGCTACTTATCTACCAGATTTAGTTGAAGTACAAAGAGCAAGCTTTAAATGGTTTTTGGAAAAAGGTTTAATAGAAGAATTACAAAATTTTTCCCCCATTTCTGATTACACAGGTAAATTAGAATTACACTTCATCGGTGAAGAGTACAGATTAAAAAGACCTAGACATGATGTTGAGGAAGCCAAAAGAAGAGATGCTACATTTGCATCCCAGATGTATGTAATTTGCAGGTTAATTAATAAAGAGACAGGGGAAATTAAAGAACAAGAAGTATTTATTGGCGAACTACCGTTAATGACAGAAAGAGGAACTTTCATTATTAATGGAGCAGAAAGAGTTATTGTTAATCAAATTGTTCGGAGCCCTGGAGTATATTTCAAAGATGAATTGGATAAAAATGGTCGAAGAACTTACAACGCTAGCGTTATCCCTAATAGAGGAGCATGGTTAAAATTCGAGACCGACAAAAATAATTTACTCTATGTGAGAGTTGATAAAACTAGAAAAATTAATGCTCATGTTCTTATGAGAGCGATGGGTCTTTCAGATAATGATGTTGTCGATAAACTTAGACATCCCGAGTTTTATCAAAGCTCAATTGAGTCAGCTAATGACGAGGGTATTAATTCAGAAGATCAGGCATTACTTGAGCTATACAAGAAGCTACGTCCTGGTGAACCACCCTCCGTTTCTGGCGGACAACAGCTATTACACAGTAGATTCTTTGATCCCAAAAGATACGATTTAGGCCGTGTTGGTAGATATAAAATAAATAAAAAATTGAGACTTACCGTCCCAGACGATGTGAGAACACTTACCCATGAAGATGTTCTTTCTACCATTGATTATTTAATTAACCTAGAATTGGATATTGGAGGTGCAAGTTTGGATGATATTGACCATCTTGGTAATCGAAGGGTTAGATCTGTAGGAGAACTTCTTCAAAATCAAGTTCGGGTTGGACTTAATCGTTTAGAAAGAATTATCAAAGAAAGAATGACTGTAGGAGAAACAGACTCTTTAACTCCCGCTCAACTAGTCAATCCCAAACCTTTGGTTGCGGCCATTAAGGAATTTTTTGGCTCCAGTCAATTAAGTCAGTTCATGGATCAAACTAATCCTCTTGCTGAATTGACACACAAGAGAAGAATATCAGCATTAGGTCCAGGGGGTTTAACTCGCGAAAGAGCAGGCTTTGCTGTAAGAGATATTCACCCTTCACATTATGGAAGATTATGTCCTATCGAGACTCCTGAAGGTCCAAATGCAGGACTTATAAATTCTTTAGCTACCCACGCAAGAGTTAATGAGTACGGTTTTATTGAAACACCTTTTTGGGAAGTTAATAACGGTAAAGTTAATAAGGAAGGTAATCCGGTTTATCTTTCTGCTGATTTAGAAGATGAGTGTAGGGTGGCTCCAGGCGACGTGGCGACTGATAAGGACGGCAATATAATTGCAAATCTTATACCAGTAAGATATAGACAGGATTTTGAAAAAGTCCCTCCTCATCAAGTTGATTACGTTCAACTTTCTCCGGTTCAGGTAATTTCAGTTGCTACTTCACTTATTCCTTTCTTGGAACATGATGATGCTAATAGAGCTCTCATGGGATCAAATATGCAACGCCAAGCCGTTCCATTATTAAGGCCAGAACGTCCTTTAGTTGGTACAGGTCTAGAATCTCAAGTTGCTAGAGATTCGGGAATGGTTCCCATAACAAAAGTTAATGGAACTGTATCTTATGTAGACGCTAATGAGATTGTTGTTAAAGATGAGCAAGGTAATGAACATTTTCACTATCTTCAGAAATATCAAAGATCAAATCAAGATACTTGCCTCAACCAAAGACCTATAGTGAAAATTGGAGATAAAGTTATATCTGGACAGGTTCTAGCAGATGGCTCCGCATGTGAAGGAGGCGAAATAGCCCTTGGCCAAAACGTTTTAATTGCTTACATGCCATGGGAGGGATACAACTATGAAGACGCCATTCTTGTGAGCGAGAGGATGGTAACTGATGATTTATATACCTCAGTACATATCGAAAAATATGAAATTGAAGCAAGACAAACGAAGCTAGGGCCTGAAGAAATCACAAGAGAGATTCCTAATATCTCGGAAGAAAGCTTGAATAATCTTGATGAGATGGGAATTATTAGGATTGGTGCTTTTGTTGAGAGTGGAGATATTCTTGTAGGAAAAGTGACTCCAAAAGGGGAATCAGACCAACCACCTGAAGAAAAACTGTTAAGAGCTATTTTCGGTGAGAAGGCTCGAGATGTGAGAGATAATTCCCTTAGGGTACCTAAAACTGAAAAGGGAAGGGTTTTAGATGTTCGTATTTATACTAGAGAACAAGGTGATGAACTACCTCCTGGAGCTAATATGGTTGTTAGAGTTTATGTGGCCCAGAGAAGGAAAATTCAAGTGGGTGACAAAATGGCAGGGAGACATGGAAATAAAGGAATTATTAGCAGAATCTTACCAAGAGAGGATATGCCTTATTTACCTGATGGAACTCCTGTGGACATAGTTCTTAATCCTTTAGGAGTTCCAAGTAGAATGAATGTAGGTCAAGTTTTTGAATTGTTGATGGGCTGGGCAGCCTCCAACTTAAATTGCCGGGTTAAAGTTGTTCCATTTGATGAAATGTATGGAGCTGAAAAATCACATCAAACTGTTCAAGCATTTTTAGAGGAAGCTTCGAAACAGCCAGGTAAAGCATGGGTTTATAATCCTGAAGATCCTGGAAAGTTATTGCTTAAAGATGGTAGAACAGGTGAACCCTTTGATCAGCCAGTTGCTGTCGGATACTCGCACTTCCTCAAATTAGTCCATTTGGTGGATGATAAAATCCATGCAAGATCAACTGGTCCTTACTCTTTGGTTACACAACAACCCTTGGGCG
The DNA here is from genome assembly GCA_902537395.1 of uncultured Synechococcaceae cyanobacterium. Taxonomy (GTDB): domain Bacteria; phylum Cyanobacteriota; class Cyanobacteriia; order PCC-6307; family Cyanobiaceae; genus Prochlorococcus_A. The sequence continues at coordinate 5,280 of CACBBE010000024.1, read as the reverse complement.
GTAAAGCTCAGCAAGGTGGGCAAAGGCTCGGAGAAATGGAAGTATGGGCTCTTGAAGCTTATGGAGCCGCTTATACTCTTCAAGAATTGTTAACAGTTAAATCTGATGATATGCAAGGAAGAAATGAAGCGCTTAATGCAATCGTAAAAGGTAAACCGATCCCAAGGCCTGGTACTCCTGAGTCTTTTAAAGTTCTTATGAGGGAACTACAATCCTTAGGCTTGGATATAGGGGTTTATACTGACGAAGGAAAAGAGGTAGATTTAATGCAAGATATCAATCCGAGAAGAAATACTCCATCAAGACCGACTTACGAATCACTCGGAACCTCTGAATATGAGGAAGATTAAATACTCAATTAAAACCTTTTAATTTAAATTCGCCAAAAATGACAAACAGCAACTTAAGAACTGAAAATCACTTTGATTACGTCAAAATTTCGATAGCTTCTCCACAAAGAATAATGGATTGGGGTCAGAGGACATTGCCCAATGGACAAGTAGTTGGTGAAGTTACGAAACCTGAAACTATCAATTACAGGACACTTAAACCAGAAATGGATGGATTATTTTGTGAAAAGATTTTTGGGCCATCTAAAGATTGGGAATGCCATTGTGGAAAGTACAAAAGGGTAAGACATCGCGGCATAGTTTGTGAGAGATGTGGTGTTGAAGTAACTGAAAGTAGAGTCAGAAGACATAGGATGGGCTATATAAAACTCGCTGCGCCAGTTTCCCATGTTTGGTATTTGAAAGGAATTCCTAGTTATGTTGCAATACTTTTGGATATTCCGCTTAGGGATGTAGAACAAATAGTTTATTTTAATTGTTATGTCGTTTTAGATCCAGGTGATCATAAAGAACTTAAATATAAGCAATTACTTACTGAGGATGAGTGGCTGGAAATTGAAGATGAAATTTATGCTGAAGATTCAACTATAGAAAATGAACCTTTTGTTGGAATTGGTGCTGAGGCACTAAAGCAATTACTTGAAGACCTTGATTTAAATCAGGTTGCCGAAGAGCTTAGAGAAGAAATTACTAATAGCAAAGGGCAAAAGAGGGCAAAGCTTATAAAAAGGATAAGAGTTATTGATAATTTTATTGCAACTAATGCAAAACCAGAATGGATGGTTTTAGATGCAATACCAGTCATACCTCCTGATCTTAGACCTATGGTTCAGCTTGATGGAGGAAGATTTGCAACTTCAGATTTAAATGATTTATATAGAAGAGTTATAAATAGAAATAATAGATTAGCTAGGCTTCAAGAAATTTTAGCTCCCGAAATTATAGTAAGAAATGAAAAAAGAATGCTTCAGGAGGCAGTTGATGCCCTTATAGATAATGGAAGAAGGGGAAGGACTGTTGTTGGAGCAAATAATAGAGCTCTTAAGTCCCTTAGTGACATAATTGAAGGAAAACAAGGAAGATTTAGACAGAATCTTCTTGGAAAGCGCGTTGACTATTCAGGAAGATCTGTAATAGTGGTGGGTCCTAAACTAAAAATGCATCAGTGTGGTCTCCCAAAAGAAATGGCGATAGAGCTCTTTCAGCCTTTTGTAATCCATAGATTGATACGACAAAATATTGTGAATAACATTAAAGCTGCAAAAAAATTAATACAAAAAGCTGATGATGAAGTTATGCAGGTACTTCAGGAAGTTATCGAAGGCCATCCAATTCTTTTAAATAGAGCCCCTACCCTGCATCGTTTAGGAATTCAAGCTTTTGAACCAAAATTGGTTGGAGGTAGAGCAATTCAACTTCATCCTTTAGTTTGTCCTGCATTCAATGCTGACTTTGATGGAGACCAAATGGCAGTTCATGTTCCTTTAGCTTTAGAGGCACAAACTGAAGCACGCATGCTTATGTTGGCTAGTAATAATATTTTGTCTCCTGCTACTGGGGAACCAATTGTGACTCCATCACAAGATATGGTTTTAGGATCTTATTATCTGACGGCTTTGCAACCGAATTATAAACAACCAGAATTCGGAGATAGCAAGACTACTTTTGCTTCATTAGAAGATGTCATATTTGCTTTTGAGGATAAAAGAATCAGCCTGCATGAATGGGTTTGGGTTAGATTTAATGGAGAAGTTGAAGATGAAGACGAAATGCGTAGTCCACAAAAAACTCAAGAGTTAGAGGATGGCTCAAGATTAGAAATTTGGAATTTAAGAAGGGACAGATTTGACTCTGACAATAATTTAATAAGTAGATTTGTGCTGACAACCGTTGGGAGAGTCGTTATGAACTATACCATCATAGATTCTGTATCTAAAACGTAATCTTTAAAAACTATTTTTCACTTATTTAAAAATCATGACTTCATCCAAATCTAAAAAAACATCCAGAGTACGTAAAACTGCAAAAAACTCAAAAAAGAACAATTCAGTTTCAATGCCGGCTCTCGCTAAAACGCCTCCATCATTTAAAAATAAGGTAGTTGATAAGAAAGCCTTAAAAAATTTAGTCTCTTGGGCTTATAAAACCCATGGAACAGCTATAACTGCAGCCATGGCAGATAATTTAAAGGATTTAGGATTTAAATATGCTACCCAAGCTGCGGTGTCTATCTCAGTTGATGACTTAAAAGTTCCTGAAGCTAAACAAGATTTAATAGGACAAGCCGAAGAGCAAATATCTGCTACAGAAGAATGTTATAGACTTGGTGAAATTACCGAAGTTGAAAGGCATACAAAAGTTATAGATACCTGGACTGAAACTAATGAAAGATTGGTAGATGCTGTAAAGAATAATTTTAATCAAAATGATCCACTAAATTCCGTTTGGATGATGGCTAATTCAGGAGCGAGGGGTAATATGTCTCAGGTAAGACAACTTGTTGGTATGAGAGGATTGATGGCTAATCCTCAAGGAGAAATTATTGACCTGCCAATAAGAACTAATTTTAGAGAAGGACTCACAGTTACTGAATATGTAATTTCTTCTTATGGAGCAAGAAAAGGTTTGGTTGATACTGCATTAAGAACTGCAGATTCTGGTTATTTGACTCGAAGATTAGTTGATGTTGCTCAGGATGTAATTGTAAGAGAAGAAGATTGTGGAACAGAACGATCAATAGTTGTTGAAGCTGAAGATGGTAAATTTGGAGCAAGGCTTCTTGGTAGGCTTACCGCTGAGGATATTTTTGATGCTGAAGAAAACCTTGTTGCTCCTCAAAATACTGCCATAGACCCTGCATTGTCAGGAGAAATTGAGAAAGCATCTATTAGTGAAGTAAAAATAAGATCCCCATTAACATGTGAAGCTAACAGATCCGTTTGTAGGAGGTGCTACGGATGGGCCTTGGCTCATAATCATTTGGTTGATTTAGGTGAGGCAGTTGGAATTATTGCTGCTCAATCGATTGGCGAGCCAGGAACTCAATTGACAATGAGAACTTTCCATACTGGAGGTGTATCAACTGCTGAAAGTGGAGTTGTTAGATCAAAAATTTCTGGTAAAGTTGAATTTAGTTCAAAAGCAAAGGTTAGGGGTTATAGAACTCCACATGGAGTAGAAGCTAAACAAGCAGAAGTAGATTTCATACTCAAGATAGTTCCTCTAGAAAAAAATTCTGGCAAAGCTCAAAAAATTGAAGTTTCTAGTGGATCGCTTTTATTTGTAGATGATGGTGAAGAAATTAGTTCTGATATAACTGTTGCTCAGATTACTGCTGGAGCAGTGAAAAAGAGCGTTGAAAAAGCAACAAAGGATGTTATTTGTGATTTAGCTGGTCAAGTTAGGTACGACAAGGTTATTCAACCAAAGGAGGTAACAGACAGGCAGGGTAATATTACCTTAAAAGCTCAAAGATTAGGGAGATTATGGGTTTTAGCTGGAGATGTTTATAACTTGCCACCAAATGCAAGACCGGTTATATCACCTGGCAAATCAGTAGATGAAGGGACAGTGTTGGCAGAAGCAAGTCAATCAAGTGAGTTTGGCGGACAAGTTCGATTAAGAGAATCAATAGGAGATTCAAGAGAAGTTCAGATTGTCACTACTTCAATGACTTTAAATAATTTTAAGTTAATTGAAGAATCTACTCACTCAGGTCAAATATATAATTTGGAATCTAGTGAAGGTACATCTTATCGTTTAAACATTTCCCCAGGAAGTAAAATTAGTAATGGTGAGGTAATAGCAGATTTAACTGATGAAAGGTTCCGTACAAAAACTGGTGGTCTAGTAAAATATGCACCTGGATTAAGCGTCAAAAAAGCGAGATCATCTAAAAATGGTTTTGAAGTAAGTCATGGAGGTACATTGCTCTGGATTCCCCAAGAGACGCATGAAATCAATAAGGATATATCTCTTCTAATGATTGAAGATATGAAATGGATTGAAGCTGGAACAGAAGTTGTAAAAGATATTTTTAGTCAAACATCAGGCATTGTTACAGTTACGCAAAAAAATGATATCCTTCGTGAAATAACTGTGAGAAATGGAACTTTTCATGAGTGTGATGATGATGAAGTTTTGAATAGATTTACAGAAGAAGGGAATCTTGTAAATCCAGGGGAAAATATTTTAGATGGTGTTGATAATAAAGAAATTCTATTTGTTCAAAAATTAGAAACACCTAAATGTCGAGGATTGTTATTAAGAACTGTAGAAGAATTTAGTATTCCTGACCAGGCGCAGTTACCACAACTATCACATGTTAAGCAAGAAAAAGGTCCACATTTAGGCTTAAAAGCTATACAAAGGCTTACTTATAAAGACGGTGAATTAATAAAATCAGTTGAAGGGGTTGAATTACTTAGAACACATTTAAGCATTGAAAGCTTTGATGCTACTCCTCAAATGACTATTGACGTTGAGTCGATTGAAGATAAAAATGATGCATCAATCAATAGATTAAATTTAGTAATATTGGAGTCTATTCTTGTAAGAAGAGATACTATATCTGATTCCAGTCATGGCTCAACACATACAGAACTGCAAGTCAATAATAACCAATTAGTAAAAGCAGGAGATGTAATAGCCACTACTCAAATTCTTTGCAAAGAGAAGGGATTGGTTCAATTACCGAATGTTGTTGATGATGAGCCAATAAGAAGGTTAATTGTTGAAAGAGAAGAAGATAAAATAAAAATAAAAATTAGTGGCAAAGCAGTAGTTAAAATTGGTGATCGTGTAGTTGATAATGATCCTATTAGTGGTTCTGTAAAATCAACTTCTTGTGGAGAAGTAGAAGAGATTTCTAATAATTCAGTAACCTTAAGACTTGGAAGGCCTTATATGGTTTCTCCTGATTCAGTTTTGC
>CACBBE010000023.1 GCA_902537395.1 uncultured Synechococcaceae cyanobacterium | reverse complement strand
CAAAAGGTATCTACACTGAAGATTCAATAAGAGTTTATCTCCAAGAAATTGGAAGAATTAGACTTTTAAGACCAGATGAAGAAATTGAACTTGCAAGAAAAATTGCTGACTTACTCCAATTAGAAGAACTAGCAACTCAATATGAGTCAGAGAAAGGGCATTTCCCATCAGTTAGAGAATGGGCCGAGTTAATAGATATGCCTCTTTCCAAATTCAGGAGAAGGCTTCTTTTAGGGAGGAGAGCTAAAGAAAAAATGGTTCAATCAAATTTAAGATTAGTTGTTTCCATTGCAAAAAAATATATGAATAGAGGTCTATCATTTCAAGATTTAATCCAAGAGGGAAGTTTGGGTCTAATTAGGGCCGCGGAAAAATTTGACCATGAAAAAGGTTATAAATTCTCTACATACGCAACTTGGTGGATTCGCCAAGCCATTACAAGAGCAATTGCAGATCAAAGTAGAACTATTAGATTGCCAGTTCACTTATACGAGACAATATCCAGAATTAAAAAAACCACAAAAGTTCTTAGCCAAGAATTTGGAAGGAAACCTAGTGAAGAAGAAATCGCTGAAAGTATGGAAATGACAATTGAAAAATTAAGATTTATAGCTAAAAGTGCGCAACTTCCTATATCTTTAGAAACTCCAATAGGGAAAGAAGAAGACTCAAGACTAGGAGACTTTATAGAGGCTGATATAGAAAATCCAGAGCAAGATGTTTCCAAAACTTTATTAAGAGAAGATCTGGAAGGAGTATTAGCCACTCTGAGTCCAAGAGAAAGAGATGTCCTCAGATTGAGATATGGGATTGATGATGGAAGAATGAAAACTCTTGAAGAAATTGGCCAGATTTTTGATGTGACGAGAGAGAGAATTAGACAAATAGAGGCAAAAGCCCTTAGAAAACTTAGACATCCAAATCGAAATGGGGTTTTAAAAGAATATATAAAATAAAAAAAGTTAAATATAATTTTCAGCTTTAGAAACTTGCAAAAGAATAGCTTAAAATAAATTCGACATTATTTTAATTCAAACTCAAAATAATATTTAATGACTAATTTTAAGCTGAAAATAGCTAGTAGAAGAAGCAAACTAGCAATGGTTCAAACTTTATGGGTTAAAGATCAACTAGAAAGGAATATTCCCAATTTAGAGGTATCTATAGAAGCTATGGCAACTCAGGGCGACAAAATTCTTGATGTAGCTTTAGCAAAAATAGGCGATAAAGGCTTATTTACAAAAGAACTTGAAGCACAAATGCTCGTAGGCCATGCAGATATAGCGGTACATTCTCTGAAAGATTTACCAACCAATTTGCCTAATGGCCTTAAATTAGGATGCATAACAAAAAGGGAGAATCCTGCAGACGCTTTAGTAGTAAGCAAAAAAAATGAATGTTATAAACTAGAAACCTTACCTGAAGGTTCTATTGTGGGAACAAGCTCTTTAAGAAGACTTGCACAATTAAGAAATAAATACCCCCATCTTGTTTTTAAAGATATCAGGGGAAATGTTATTACAAGAATAGAAAAATTAGATGCCGGAGAATTTGATTGTATAATTCTTGCAGCCGCTGGTTTAAAGAGATTAGGCTTTGAATCAAGAATTCACCAGATTATCCCAAGTGAAATTTCTCTACATGCTGTTGGCCAAGGAGCTCTAGGCATTGAATGTAAATCTGATGATAAAAAAGTTTTAGAAATTATAAATGTCTTAGAAGATAAACCTACTAGTCAAAGATGTCTAGCAGAAAGGGCTTTTTTAAGAGAACTTGAAGGTGGATGCCAAGTCCCAATAGGTGTTAATAGTAATATTGACAATGGACAACTTTACCTTACTGGTATGGTAGCCTCTCTTGATGGAGAAAGGCTTATTAAAGATCAATATATTGGCAATATTTACGATCCCGAAGAAGTAGGCAAAGAACTAGCTAAAAAGTTAAAGCAACAAGGTGCCCAAGAAATACTAAGCGAAATATTTGAAAAATTTAGAGAAAAATAAAATTAGTTAATTTACTAATTTTGGATCAATTTCTTTTTTATATCTATCTTCACAATCTTTAATTACTTCAACAGCTTCTTCTACCCCAAAAAAACCATTAACAGTACATGTTCCTGGTTTTTTTAGATCTTTGTAGTGTTCCCAATAATACTTCGTTTCTTTTAGCCAATGCTCTCCAAGGTCTTTAAAACTTGAAATATGATCCATTCTTTTATCATCTGCCAGAACTGCTATTACCTTATCATCCACCTCTCCCCCATCATCAAATTTCATTACCCCAACAATCCTAGCCTCGACAATAGATCCAGGAATCAATGGCTCAGTTACTCCAACAATTTCCACATCAAGTGGATCTCCATCTTCATCCCAAGTCCTTGGTATACATCCATAGGCAAAGGGATAAGCAAGTGAAGAATAACCCACCCTATCAAGTTTAAGGTGACCCGTTTCTGTAATTAATTCATATTTATTTATAGTATTAGAATTCAATTCAACAATAGCGTTAACTATTGAATTTGAGCTATCAGTGAAAGCATTTAGTATGTGCAATAAGTTTGGTGTAACCCTACTTGGGGGTTGATTTAGATTTGCCATCAAGAAATTATTTTTATTTATCTTACAGCCTCACACCTTACCAGATTCTTTAAAAGTAATGTTTCAGCAAAAATCAGTTACTTTAGACCTTAAATGATTAATAAAATAGTTTGGCGAAAGTTCTTCATTAGTTACAGCTCTTACCAACTCCATACAATTAACTGATCTGCCATATTTATGTATATTATTTTTTAACCAAAAGATGATGTTTTGATATTCACCTTTTTCAATTAAGTTGTCAATCAAACCTATGTCTCTTTCCATTTGATTTGAAATTTGTGCACTTATAACATGTCCTAACAAATATGAGGGGAAATATCCAAACGCCCCTTCACTCCAATGAACATCTTGAAGACAACCTTCTGAATCATTAGATGGTTTAATTCCTAGGAGTTCATCATATCTTTTATTCCATTCCGTTGGAATATCTTCAGCAGGTAAACCTCTTTCAATTAAATCTATTTCAAGTTCAGTTCTTATTAATATGTGTAAGCCATAAGTCAATTCATCCGCTTCAACCCTATTTAATCCTGCTTCCAAATGATTAATAGATTTCCAAAGTTCTAAATGATTATTAAGAGAACATCCAGCAGAAACAAATTTATTAAAAAATCTTTTTGAAAAGGATTTGGATTTAACTACTCTATTTTCCCAAAATAAAGATTGACTTTCGTGAATACCCATAGAAGTTGCTTGTCCTAAAGGCCAAGCAAACCATTGATGACTTTGAGATGGCAAACCCTGCTCATAAATAGAATGCCCCCACTCATGCGCAGTTGCTAAAAAACTTGATAATGGTTCACCTTCAACAATTCTTGTAGTGATCCTAAAATCATTAGGTCCTAATGTAATCGAGAAAGGATGAGGAGATTGTCCAACAACAACGAGATCTTTATCTCTTCCAAACTCGTCAAGTAATTTAGAACATAAATTTTTCTGAGATTCTGGACTTAAATTCCAATGATTTTTTTGGGACTTGTTAATTGCTCTAATCAAGTCTGGGATGGTTTCTTTCAATGGTTGAAAAATTTTATTCAACCATTTCAAATCTAATTCAGGCTCAAAGGGTTGGGCTAATGTCTCCCAAGGTGAACATTGAATAGATATTTGTTTTGCCTCTTCAATCCGCAATTTTACTAATTCTTCAAAGAAAGGAAGAAAAATATTAAAATCTGATTTTTCCTTAGCTTCTTGCCAGCTTTCATACCCTTTAGATTTTGCCTTTGCAAGAGACTCAACTAATTGGGGATCTAAATTTCTTTCTCTATTAAATTCCTTCAATAAAAGACTAATATTTCTTTCTTTATCTTTTATGAAAAGTTGATTATCGGAATTTCTTTCAATATCTGCTAGTTCATTTTTAGCAGATTGTATTAAATTAGAAAATTCCTCGGAAGAATTTCTTTCATGCAATACTTTTGCAATATAAGTAAGTTGTTCAGACCTCCAAGAAGCACCTTTCTTTGGCATTCCAGTATTCTGATCCCAATAAAGTGTATTTTGGATTGAACCTAATATTTGTGTTTCTTTAAGGTAAGCCCCCAGTTTATTCCAATGAGTTTCAGCCAAAGATTTAAATGAAAATTAAATTTATTTTAAGATAAAAATTTTAATGTCTGCAGTAAAACAATATATCTTTATCCATAATAGGGTATTGATTAATTAAGTTTTAACTTAAATGGAACAAATATTTTCAAAATTAAAATTCATAACCCATGGCGAGGGTTTTATTGATATCACATATGATTTAAATTTATGTATTGAAAAAAATAATTTTCATTCCGGAATTTTAAATTTAACTTCACTTCATACAAGTTGCAGTTTAACTATTAATGAGAACGCAGATCCAAATGTGCTAAGGGACCTAAAAAAGTATATGCAATCGATAGTTCCCTATGATTCCTACTTAACCCTATCAGAAGATAGAGAAGAAATATCCTATAAACATAATCAAGAGGGGTCTGACGATATGCCAGCACATATTAAAACATCCCTAACAAACACTTGTTTATCTTTGAGTTTTAAAGACGAGAAAATTATGCTGGGCACATGGCAAGCAGTTTATTTATGGGAACATCGATTTGATCAAAAAGAAAGAATCATAAATGTACATATAATTGGTGAGAAAAAGTGAGCTATTTATAATGTAATAAGTCAGATTTTTATTTAATGGAACCCTACATTTTGCAAGATGAAGAATTGAATGAATTAGTTGTCAAAATACCTGGCTGGGAAATTAAATCTAAACAAATCCAAAGAGAATTTAACTTCCCTAATTTTATCGAAGCCTTTGCTTTCATGACAAAGGTTGCTTTAATCTGTGAAAAATATAATCATCATCCTAACTGGGAGAATGTTTATGCAAAAGTAATAATAAAATTAAATACACATGATTTAGGAGGTATTACAAATTTGGATCAAAGATTAGCATCGGAAATCAACAAAATTTTCGATTAATAAAAATATAAACTTGTTTTCAACTAATCAAAATGTCTAAAAATTTATTGCCAGTTACTATTATTAGTGGATTTTTAGGTTCTGGTAAAACTACACTTCTGAATCATATTTTAAAAAATCAAGTTGGTATTAAAACAGCTGTTTTAGTCAACGAATTTGGAGAGATCGGAATAGATAATGACTTAATAATAGAAGGCTCAGAAGATATGATCGAATTAAATAATGGATGTATATGTTGCTCAATTAATGGCGAATTATTAAATACCGTATCCAAAGTTTTAGAAAGAGCTGAAAAATTAGACTATATGATTGTTGAAACAACTGGATTAGCAGATCCATTGCCAGTAGCCATGACTTTTGCGGCTGGTGATCTTAGAGAAAAAGTAAGATTAGATTCGATAATCACAGTCATTGATGGAGAAAATTTTGATTTTGAAATTAATAATACAAGTGTCGCCTATTCTCAAATTTTATACGGAGATATCCTTCTTCTCAATAAATCTGATTTAGTAAATGAAAAACAATTAAAGAAAATAGAGGAGTATATAAATAAAATAAAAAAAGAACCAAGAATTTTGAGATCAACAAATAGTGAAGTTGCATTACATACAATAATGAGCGTAGGTCTTTTTGAGACAGATACTTTTGAATTCGAGAATAACAAAAAAAATGTAGAACAAAATTCCCACGATCACTCTTCTCATTCCCACGATCACTCTTCTCATTCCCACGATCACTCTTCTCATTCCCACGATTTGATAAATAATATCGAGGGTTTTACCTCAGTTTCTTATGAGACATTTGAACCATTTTCCTTAAGGAAGTTTCAATATTTCTTAGATAATCAAATCTCACAAAATGTATTTAGAGCAAAAGGAATATTATGGTTTATGGAAAGTGAAAGAAAACATATTTTTCACCTATCTGGGAAGCGGTTTTCTCTAGATGATGAGGAATGGACAAAAGAAAAATCTAATAAGATAGTCTTAATTGGGAAAAACTTAGATCACCAAACTATTAAAAATCAACTGTCATCATGTAGATTTAATTCAAATTAGAGTTCATATTAGGATTTAATTAATTTTTGAAAATACGCATTAAATGGTTAAAAAAAACATTAAAAGAATTAAATTTTCTTTATTTTATTTCGTTTATTGTTTCACTCTTAATAATCCTTCCAATTTCCAATTTTCTTCTAGAGGGAATTGATTACATTATTAGTGGAAATTTTTCATTAGGTTTTGCTGGAAGAGAAGAGGTATTAGGTACTTTAAAAGTTCTGATACTGACAAGTTTTTTTGGTGGCGGATTAGGAACTTTGAATGGATGGCTACTTTCAAATTGTGATTTTAAGTTCAGAAAAGTTCTCCGTATTTGTCAGCTAGTTCCACTAGCTGCCCCTGCATATCTAATAACAGCTATTTTGCAGGATTTAGGAAGTATTTTTGGGTATCAAGTAACTGGTTTATGGTGGGGGGTATTAATACTTTCAATTTCTACTTATCCATATGTATTCATTCTTGCTAACGAAAGTTTTAATAAATTTGGAGTTAATCAAATCAATGCTAGTAGAGGATTAGGAGTAGGGCCTTGGAGTAGCTTCTTTAAAATCGCTTTCCCAATGGCGTTACCAGCACTAATAACAGGAATAAGTTTAATGTGTATGGAAGTAATGAATGAGTTAGGTACATTTGCATTATTAAATATACCAAGTATTTCTACTGGTATAGCTGAAAATTGGATAATTGAGGGTAATCCAAAAAGTGCTATTGGATTATCATTGGTAGCATTATTAATGATTTTCACTTTAATTATTTTCGAAAAGTTATCAAGAAGGAAATCAAAGAGGTGGAGTGAAAATCCTGCATCAAAAGATTCTCAAGGATGGGAATTAAACAAAACTAGAGCTTTTTTAGCAATAATAATATCTTTATTCCCTCCAATTTTCTCTTTTGGGATTCCATGTTTTTGGGTTCTACTCAATATAGATCTAATTCAAAAAGGGTTATCTATAGAATTACTCAGCTTATCATTAAGGACCATAAGTCTAGGACTTTTAACTGCATTAATAGCGATGCTACTCTCCTTAGTAATTTCCTTAACCAGACGCCCAAATAAAAGCTTATTACTACAACTAATAACAAATCTTGCGGGGATAGGTTACGCAATACCAGGCACTGTATTAGCTTTATCTTTAATAAGTATTTCTTCTTCAAAATTTAATTTTATTGCTATTTGCTTACTAATTTGGGGTTATCTTGTCCGATTTCTAACTATCTCTAAGGGTTCTATTGATTCAAGTCTTGAGAGAATTTCCCCTAGTCTTGATGAAGCAGCACTTGGACTAGGAGAGAATTGGCTGGGGATCATCAAAAAAATTCATCTACCTCTTCTACAAGGGCCAATATTCGTAGGATCACTTTTAGTTTTTGTTGACACGATAAAAGAATTGCCTATAACCTTTATTTTAAGACCATTCGATTTCGATACATTATCTGTCAGAATATATCAATATGCTGGAGATGAAAGAATGGCAGAGGCAATATTACCGGCCATTCTTATCATGACTTTAGGCCTTATTGCATCAATGACATTGATACCAAGTTTAGAGAAAAAAAACTAAATTCTCTTAGACACTTTTTTTATTAAGAAAGGTAAGCTTAGCAACAAATCTGCCGAGGTAGATATGACCCTAAAATAAACTAAGCTTATAAGAATTATATTTTCTGGAATACTTTTGCCAATAAATAAAAGGAGGCAAGCCTCAAAAACACCAACTCCTCCAGGAGCTGCTGGGACTACCAAGCCTATAGACCATGACAAAGAAAAGATTACTAATAAAAATATGATGTTCAGAGTATTACTTACATAAAAAGTATTTAAGCAAATATAAAAACCAATAAATTTAGATAAAACAAAACCAATTTCAAGAAATAAAGCTCTATAAGGGAAAAAAGAAACTATATTTATTCTCTCTTCAAAATGGCCCTTTGAATTTGGAAGTCTCAAAACCTCAAGTACTTTCCCCTTAAGAGACACTAATATTTTAAATATCGAAAAAATAAATTTCCTATTTAAGAATATTAATGGAATAGTTAAAAAAAAATAAAATGGTGAAAAAATTAATCCCATTGATGCCAAGAGAAAAGATCCACTCAACATAAAATAAGGCTCTATGAGTGTCGAATACAAAGCAATCTGAGGGTTACTTATTTTTTTTATAAAATTAAATCTTTCAATAAAATGCCACAACCCTCCTGGAACATATTTAAGAATATTAGTTAAAACATAAAAAGAAACTAGATTATTACTTTTAAATTCTTTCCCTAACCATTTAACGATATATTTCCATGCATAAGCGTTCAGATAAATACTTAAAACACAAAATAAAAATGATAAAGATAAATTAATTCCATTTCTTTCTAAATTGATATCAAAAGAAATTTGATTAATATTATCAAAAAAATAGATGCAAAAATATGTCAAGCTTGAAATAAAGAAAATACTCTTTAAACCACCAAAATTTATTTTTTTAAAGAATTTCAAATATCGTTGATTACTTATATTCAATCTCATTTCCAGTTTTCAAATGCTTTAAATTTTTTACTTGACTCTTTTATTATTTTTCTTATTTCGTAAGTTGATATTTTATGCTTTAATTTTAATCTCAAAACCTCATCATTTTCTGGTTTCATATTTATTGATCCATCTGGTTTCAAAATTTGTTTAACTTTTATATTTCCAAAATTCGTTGAACATTCTCCTCTACGTCTGAGTAATACCCACCTAGATTGGTTCCTTTCACGAACCCCAATAGTATTGGAATAATCAAACCATAATCGCCTAAAATATTCTTTTTTCTCTACAGGCAAGATTGCTTGAATAGAAAATCCAATTCTATTCTTTTTCATATTGATAGCTTGATAGGAAACATCGTAAGCTCCCTCAATTCTCAGTTTCTCCACAAAATTAGATATATCTTCAGGTGTTTGGTCATCAATCCATGCTTCTTGAATAGATATCTCTTCACACTTTGGACTGATTTGTGCCTTATCATCAATAGAATAATCCTCAAATGAAGAAATTTTATAAACTCTTACCAAATTGGGGAATGGGAATTGTAAATTGCCAACACCTACTCCGTAAGAATTAATAGAGTATTTTGGAGGAGTTTTATGATAATCGACTAAATTAGCAAGTAAAGAAACTCCAGTTGGTGTTGAGAGTTCACCCTCAATTGAGTCAAAGCTTGATAAAACCTTTATTTTTTTTTGTCTTATTAGCTCTATAACAGCAGGAGGGGGTACAGATAATTTTCCATGTTCAGTTTGAACAAAACCTTTCCCCAACATTGGTTCATTACAATAAACCCTCTTTGGATTTAAGTAATTCAATGCAGCACATACTCCAATGATATCTACCAATGAATCTATAGCTCCAATTTCATGAAAATGAATATCATCAGATTTAATACCATGAACTTTTCCTTCCGCAATTGCTAAAGATTCAAATACTTCATAAATTATTTTTTTTAATTTATCTTCTAAGTGGCCATTTAAAATAAGTTCCTTAATACTTCCCCAAGTTCTTTTAATAGGACTACAGTTAGTACTCTCAACTTTTGCCTTGATGCCTCGGATTGAACAACTTTTTGATTCTTTAAAGTTTAGTTGATATAGATCCTTTAATCCAAGATCAATAAGAGGCTGTTCAATAACTTTTTTAGGTACCCCTAAATCATAAAATGCTCCTAACAACATATCTCCAGAGATACCAGGAGAACATTCAATTAAAACATCATCCATAAATCAAAGATTTCTTAACTGGTAAAATTGCGATAGTAATTAGTCTTTATTCTAATTATATTTAGAAAGATTTTTTTCAATCACTTCGTAATTTATTAATTGCAAAGAGTTTCCATCTCTGTTGATATCTAAACTTACAAAGCTATGCAGAAGTTCAAGAGAAAGCTCTCCTTTAATGACTAATTTAAAATTTTTATTTTTTAAATTTTTTGACTTTATAGCTGGGCAGATTTTAATAACAAATTCTTTCTTTTTAGTGTTGACAAAAACTAATTCTCCTCTAACAGAAAAATAGTTGTCTTTTAGATCTAATTCTTCTAATAATTTTGAGAAGTTATTTTTTGAAGAATCACTAGGAAAATCATTTAGTTGATATGGATCCCAGATGCCTGCAACCTGTAAATGCAAGTTTTGAGTATTTTTATTCTTTGGATAAACAATCCAATAATAACTTTTCTTTAAATCAATATGCTTTTTTAAAAGTGATAATGCTTTACCTAGAACTACTGTTTCAATTTTTTCGTCTTTATTATCAATTAAAAAGCCTTTATTTAATTGCTCACTACTGACAGGAGTGAATTTACCGTTAATAATGCCGATTGCTCTGTGCTGTAATTGGTTAGTAACTTTTGGGATAGGGTTTTTTAACATATGAAAATTTGAAAATAACAGTTGATAGTATTAAATTTCTTAATTTTCCTCCAAACTATTAAAAGACTTTAACGCATCATCAATTGCATCAGAAGGCTTAGTCGCATCATTCATACTATTTTGCCTTCTAATCATTTCCACAAGTTCAAAAGGATTAGTTGGAAGAGCTGAACTATCATCTTCTGTTTTGGTTGAGGTATCGATTTCTAATTCTTCAAATAAATATTCAGCATTTAGGTAGTCACTTTTTAAGGAAATTAATAAAGTAAAAAAAATTAAAAAGGTTATGGATTTATAAAGGCTTTTGCAAAAATGATTTTTCATTTTATTTAATTTCAAAATTCTTTAACGTCAAAATTCTTTGCTATTTTTAATTTTACATAATTTGGTAGAAATTTGTTAATAGCAACTTGGAATGTTAACTCGATAAGAACTAGACTTTCACAAATAATAGATTGGATGTATCAAACCAATCCAGATATTCTATGTTTGCAGGAAACTAAAGTGATGGACGATAGTTTCCCTTTTGAACCTTTTGAAAAATTAGGATACTCAGTAGAAGTCTACGGACAAAAGTCATACAATGGTGTCGCTATTATTTCTAAAATAAAGCCAGAAAATGTTAAAAAAGGATTCTACGGTTGTCACGCCTCTAATCAAAATGTCGAAATTTTCCTAGATCAAAAAAGATTGATTTCTGCTGATATTAATGGTATTAAAGTAATTAATGTCTATGTGCCAAACGGATCTTCTCTTGAATCTAGTAAGTTCCAATACAAAATTAATTGGTTAAATTGTTTAGCTTCATTTTTGGATGAGCAAGAAAAAAAAGGAGAATTAATTTGTCTTTTGGGTGATTTTAATATTGCTCCATCAAACTTGGATATTCATGATCCAAAGAAATATGAAGGAGAAATAATGGCATCTAAGATAGAGAGAAATGGACTAAATAATGTTCTGAAAAAAAGATTAATAGATTCGTTCAGGATTTTTGAACAAAATACTGGTCATTGGAGTTGGTGGGATTACCGTAATAATGCATTTGAATTGAATAAAGGTTGGAGAATAGACCATATTTATATCAGCAAAGAACTGTCATCAAAACTAAAAAGTTGTGTCATAGACGGCTCACCTAGGGGTAATTTGCGTCCAAGTGATCATGCCCCAGTGATGATAGATCTTAACTTAAACGACATAACTGAAGATTTTTTTGAGGATGAGGATAATTTCTTCGAAATATAATTAAAATAAATTTAATTTATTTAATTCCTGAAAACGCTTATTAATAAAGAGTTATATAAAATCAGATTGTTTTTTATCATAATTTCTTTAAAATTAATAATTTACAATCCAAACTATCGCAATAAAAATATCATAATGTAGAATTTCAATCTGATTGACAAAATTTTTACTTATTTCTAATTTAGAACATGACAAGATTTTTCTTAAAACATCATTTAGCTAAATTGTGACTGACATATTAAATTACACAAAATCTGAAGAAATTTTCTCTGCAGCCCAACAACTAATGCCAGGAGGGGTTAGCTCTCCGGTAAGAGCTTTTAAATCTGTAGGCGGCCAGCCAATTGTTTTTGATAGAGTCAAAGGCCCTTTTGCCTGGGATATTGATGGAAATAGATATATTGACTATATAGGAAGCTGGGGGCCGGCTATATGTGGACATGCCCACCCTGAAGTTACAACGGCATTACAAGAAGCAATTGAAAAAGGCACGAGCTTTGGTGCGCCATGCGTTCTAGAGAACAAACTTGCTGAAATGGTAATAGATGCAGTCCCATCTGTAGAAATGGTTAGATTTGTTAATAGTGGAACTGAAGCATGCATGGCTGTTTTAAGACTCATGCGAGCATTTACTGGAAGAGATAAAGTTATTAAATTTGACGGTTGCTATCACGGTCATGCAGATATGTTTTTAGTGAAAGCAGGATCTGGTGTCGCCACTCTGGGTTTACCAGATTCTCCAGGGGTTCCACGGACAACAACTGCCAACACACTTACTGCACCCTACAATGACCTTGAAGCAGTAAAAAAATTATTTTCTGAAAATCCTGATGCCATTTCGGGAGTCATACTCGAACCTATCGTTGGCAATGCTGGATTTATTACTCCAGAACCTGGATTCTTGGAAGGATTAAGGGAATTAACCACTGAAAATGGATCTTTATTAGTTTTTGACGAAGTAATGACTGGATTCAGAATAAGTTATGGAGGCGCTCAAGAAAAGTTTGGGGTTACTCCTGATTTAACCACCCTTGGGAAAGTAATTGGTGGAGGTCTACCTGTTGGAGCTTACGGAGGCAAGAAAGAAATAATGTCAATGATAGCTCCTTCAGGACCGGTTTACCAAGCAGGTACTTTAAGCGGCAATCCTCTTGCAATGACTGCTGGAATAAAAACTCTTGAACTACTCAAACAGGATGGAACTTACGATAAGCTTGATTTAACAACTTCTAGATTAATTGAAGGGATCATTCAGTCTGCAGAAAATAACGGTATCGCTATCAATGGTGGAAGTGTAAGTGCTATGTTTGGATTTTTCTTATGCGAAGGGCCAGTTCGGAACTTTGATGAAGCCAAAACAAATGATGCCGAACTTTTTGGTAAGTTGCATAGAGAAATGCTTCTACGAGGAATTTACCTAGCGCCAAGTCCCTTCGAAGCTGGTTTCACATCACTAGCTCACAGCGAAGAAGAAATTGATAAAACTATCGAGGCTTTTGACGAATCTTTCAATGCAATAAAAAAATAATCATTTACCTATTATTCCTTAAAGAAAAATAAGTAAATGATTAAACATCTAAAAGATTATTCCTAAATAATTATCTTCTTCCACCAACTATTACTGGGGGGGTACCTCCTTCAGAACCTGGCAAGCCAGGAACAACTTGTGTACTACCATCCCATTTATCGAGAAATAATTTAAAAAGTACCTGATCGTCGAGGCTTCTATTTAATGTCTCATATCTAAGTGCTTCTTGTTCTGCAATTTCAACTTCTGTCTTCGCTCTTAGTAGTTGCTGACCAGCTATTTGCTTTTGTTCAATCGCAGCTCTATATTCTTCAGCGATCTCTAATCCAGTAAGATCTAAACTTTTCACATCTACATAATCGAATGAATTTAGTTCTTTTGCAACGGTATCACCTACTTTCTCAGAAATTACTGCGAATTCAGTAGCAATTGTTTCTAGCTCATATTGAGAAAAGACTGATTTTAGAGCTTTTAGCAAAGATGGCTGAACAATTTTTTGATAAACATCGCTATTTCTG
>CACBBE010000022.1 GCA_902537395.1 uncultured Synechococcaceae cyanobacterium | reverse complement strand
CAAAAATATTAGTCCTGAGGGTGTTTGTATTACGTTTGATACCGAAAAACCAACTTTCAGGCATGAATTAGATCCAAATTATAAGGCCAATAGAGATGTAGCACCAGATGTTTTTTTTCAGGATATTGAACAACTAGAAATCATTTTAGAAGAAAGCCTTAATTTACCAATTTTTAAATCTCCAGGATACGAAGCAGATGATCTCCTAGGCACAATTGCAAATGATGCTTCTTCTAAAGGATGGTGCGTGAATATTCTTTCTGGAGATAGGGACTTATTTCAATTAGTAGATGATCAAAAAGATATTTATGTACTTTATATGGGTGGTGGACCATATGCGAAAAGTGGTAATCCAACTCTTATGAATGAAAATGGAGTAAAAGAAAAATTAGGTGTTTCGCCTGAAAAAGTAGTTGATCTTAAAGCCCTTACTGGTGATAGTTCTGATAATATTCCGGGAATTAAAGGGGTAGGTCCAAAAACTGCAATTAATCTACTAAAAGAGAACGACACTCTTGATGGAATCTATCAGGCTTTGGACAAGATTCAGCAGAACAACGATAAGAAATATAAAGGATTCATCAAAGGTTCAGTTATAGAAAAGCTCAGAAATGATAAACATAATGCTTTTCTTTCCAGGGATTTAGCAAAAATAAATACTGAGGTGCCTTTAATTTTAAGTAACGGTTATGAATTAAAAAATATAAATCAAGAACTACTTTCAGAGTCACTGCAAAAACTTGAATTATCAACTCTACTTAGACAAATTGATATTTTCAATTCAACTTTCAGCAAAGGTGGTTTTGACAAAAATAATGTAGCTAAAGAAGAGCAAAAGGCGCCAAAAGTCTCAAGTAATAATGAATTAGAAAATAGTGAAAATAAAATCCCTAAAATCAAAGTAATTGTTGTAAATGATTTCGAATTACTTGATAAATTAATTCAAAGATTAGACAAGACCAATCAAATAGTTTCTTTAGATACAGAGACCAACAGTTTGAATCCAATCGATGCAGAACTTGTTGGGATAGGGTTATGTCTTGGAGAAGAAAATGATGATTTATTTTATATACCTCTTGGTCATCAAACAAAAAAAGAGACCTCCAATCAATTATCAATTGAAGATGTTTTCTCAAAACTAAGAAATTGGGTAGAAAATCCAAACAAAGAAAAGGCACTCCAAAATTCTAAATTTGATAGGCAAATATTTTTTAATCATGGACTTGATCTTAGAGGCGTAACCTTTGACACCTTGTTAGCAGACTACCTTCTTAATAATCAGGAGAAGCATGGTTTAAGTGAAATTAGTTTTAGATTATTTGGATTTAAGCCCCCATCATTTAAGGAAACAGTTGGGAAGAATAAAGACTTTTCATTTGTTGATATTGATGAAGCAAGTATTTACTGCGGTTATGATGTTTTTCTAACTTTTAAGATTGTCAAAATTTTTAAAGAAAGATTTTCTAAGGAAAAAGATGAATTAATCAAATTGTTCGAAGAAATCGAGCTGCCTTTAGAGCCGGTATTGTCCCAAATGGAAATGAATGGCATAACCATCGACATCCCTTATTTGGATAAACTCTCAAAAGAACTAAAAAGTACCTTAGAAGATATTGAAAGTAAAGTTTATGAATTAGCAGAGGAGACTTTTAATCTATCTTCCCCAAAACAACTTGGTGAGATCTTGTTCGAAAAATTAAATTTGGATAAGAAAAAATCACGGAAAACAAAAACAGGATGGAGTACAGACGCAGTAGTTCTTGAAAGATTAGTCGACGAACATGAAATAATCCAACATTTAATAAAACACAGAACTCTTAGCAAATTACTTAGCACCTATATTGATGCTCTTCCAAATCTTATTAACGAAAAGACAGGAAGAGTTCATACAAACTTTAATCAAGCTGCTACAGCAACTGGGAGACTAAGTAGTAGCAATCCTAATCTTCAAAATATCCCAGTTAGGACTGAATTTAGTAGGAGAATCAGAAAAGCATTTTTGCCTGAAAAAAATTGGAAACTTTTATCAGCTGATTATTCTCAGATCGAATTAAGAATACTCGCTCACTTAGCGGATGAAGAAATACTAATAAATGCATTTCATAAAAATGATGACATTCATTCTTTGACTGCAAGATTAATTTTTGAGAAAGAAGAAATATCATCCGACGAAAGGAGAGTTGGAAAAACAATAAATTTTGGAGTTATCTATGGTATGGGTATAAAAAAGTTTGCCCGTTCAACAGGAGTAAGTACTCCAGAGGCAAAAGAATTCCTAATAAAATACAAAGAAAGATATTCAAAAATTTTCAAATTTCTTGAACTCCAAGAAAGGCTTGCCTTATCAAAAGGTTATGTAAAAACAATTTTTGGTCGAAAAAGAGAATTTAAGTTTGATAAAAATGGACTTGGAAGATTAATAGGTAAAGATCCTTACGAAATTGACCTGCAATCTGCAAGAAGGGCTGGCATGGAAGCACAGTCATTAAGAGCCGCAGCTAATGCACCAATTCAGGGTTCAAGTGCAGACATTATTAAAATTGCAATGGTTCAACTAAATAAGAAATTCATAGAAATGAATGTTCCCGCAAAAATGCTTTTACAAGTACATGATGAATTATTGTTTGAAGTTGAACCGGATTCTTTGGAAATTACGACGAAATTAGTAAAGAACACTATGGAAGATTGTGTAAAATTAAATGTGCCTCTTTTAGTTGATATTGGTATTGGAGACAATTGGATGGAGACAAAATAAACCTTATGAAATACTTAATTTAAGATGATCAAACTTTTTAATACTTTAAGCAGAAGAGTTGAGGTTTTTAAGCCTATTGATGATGTGGTAAGAATTTATTGTTGTGGAGTAACTGTTTATGATTTATGTCATCTTGGTCATGCCAGAAGTTATATAGCTTGGGATGTATTGAGAAGATTTTTAATTTACAGTGATTACAAAGTGAAGTATGTTCAAAATTTTACAGATATTGATGACAAGATCTTAAAAAGAGCTAAAGAAGAGAGCAGTTCAATGAAAGAAGTATCTGAAAAAAATATTATTGAATTTCATAAAGATATGGATTCTTTAGGAATAATGCGTCCAGATAGTATGCCAAGAGCAACGAATCATATATGCAATATCTGCTCCTTCATAACAATTCTTGAGGACAAAGGTTATGCATACTCTAGAGATGGAGATGTCTATTATTCTGTTTTTAAAAATAAAAATTATGGAAAGCTAAGTAACCAGAATATACAAGAACAAAATATCAATCAGCAAGGAAGAATGGCTAATGATGAAAATAGTAAAAAACTTAATCCGCAAGATTTTGCACTATGGAAAAAAGCCAAAGATGATGAACCATTTTTTGATTCACCATGGGGCAAAGGTAGGCCAGGATGGCATATTGAATGTTCGGCGATGGTTAAAGATGAATTAGGAGATACTATTGATATCCATTTAGGTGGTTCTGATTTGATTTTTCCTCATCATGAGAATGAAATCGCCCAATCAGAAGCAGCCAATGGCAAAAAGCTAGCGAACTATTGGTTACACAATGGGATGGTCAATGTAAATGGACAAAAGATGAGTAAATCCCTTAAAAATTTTAAAACTATCAGAGAGCTAATTAAGTCAGGTATAAGCCCTATGACTTTGCGATATTTTGTTATGACGGTTAATTATAGAAAACCACTTGATTTTACTAAAGAAGCTTTAAGGAGTGCTTCAGAAGCTTGGAAAAACATTAATGTAGCCCTTTCTTTTATGGACCTTACAAAAGGTGCTTTTAGATCTATTAATAAAAATGAATCTATGGAAGAAGAATATAAAGAGAAAATAAGCTTTGAATTATCTCAAAAAAAGCTTAAATTTTCTGAGGCTCTGGGGAATGACCTTAATACAGCAGGTGCTATTGCAATTATTTACGATTTAGCAAAACCATTAAAAAACTTTTTAAACCAATTTCAAAGGGTCGAAGGTTTTAAAATAGACCTAAATGAAAAATTCTTTCTACTTGAGAATTTTAAAACTCTTGAAAAATTAACTGGGGTACTTGGTCTTAAAAAAGAGGTTTTAGTAAAAGAAAGTAAAATAACAGAAGAAGAAATATCAACGCTTATTAATGAAAGATTGAAAGCAAAAAAGGAAAAGAATTATACAAAGGCCGATGAAATTAGGAATTTGTTAAAAGAAAAAGGTGTTGAACTTATCGATCAATCAAAGGAAATAACAAAATGGATAAGGATCTAAATTTTAAGAAAAAAACCAATTTGAAATTTTTGTTTTTTAAATACACCTTTAAATGGGAAGATATTAGAAATATCAGAGAAAATTGAAATACATTACTGTGCTCGGTTCTACTGGTTCAATTGGGACTCAAACTCTCGAAATAGCTAGTGAGCAGCCTGATAAGTTTAAAGCCGTAGCTCTTTCGGCAGGAAGAAATATTAATTTATTAACAGAACAAGTTAAAACACATAAACCAGAAGTAGTTGCGATTGAGGATGAAAATCTTATAGAAGATTTAAAAAATAATATTGATAACTTAGATTTGGATAGTGCTCCCTTAGTTTTGAGTGGAGAGGAAGGGATTAACACAGTTGCAGCATGGGATAAGGCAGATACTGTGGTTACAGGGATAGTAGGCTGTGCAGGCTTAATTCCAACTATGTCAGCAATTAATGCGGGGAAAAATATTGCACTTGCTAACAAAGAAACTTTAATTGCGGCAGGGCCAATTGTTATTCCTGCATTAAAGAAAAATAATAGTAGGCTTTTACCTGCTGATTCAGAACACTCAGCTATCTTTCAATGTTTACAAGGATTACCCAATTATGAAAATGCAGATTTTTCAACAGGAGAGATACCTAAAGGTTTAAAAGCCATACATTTAACCGCTTCTGGTGGTGCTTTCAGAGATTGGGCAGTTGAAGATTTAAAGCATGTCACAGTTGAAGATGCCACTTCTCATCCAAATTGGGATATGGGGAAAAAAATAACTGTAGATTCTGCAACTCTTATGAATAAAGGACTAGAAGTTATAGAAGCTCATTATTTATTTGGGACCTCTTACGAAAATATCGAAATAGTTATCCACCCTCAAAGTATTATTCATTCAATGATTGAGATGGAAGATTCTTCAGTATTAGCTCAATTAGGTTGGCCAGATATGAAACTACCTATTTTATATGCGATGAGTTGGCCTGAAAGATTTAAGACAAATTGGAGAAGATTAAACCTAAGTGAAATTGGACAATTAACTTTTAAAGAACCAGACAAGTTTAAATATCCATGCATGGGACTAGCCTATGCCGCAGGAAAATCTTCTGGAACTATGCCTGCAGTCCTAAATGCTGCTAATGAAATGGCAGTCGATCAATTCCTTAAAGAAAAAATTTCTTTTCAAGAAATCCCAAAATTTATAAGTAAAGCTTGTGAAACACATATGGAGAATTTGAATTTGAGTCCCGAATTGGAAGATATTCTTGAAGTAGACAAGTGGGCCAGACTTTTTGTTAAGCAAGAAATTAAAAAAGGGAAAAAATACGTAAGTATTGGATAAAAGTGAATATTAGAAGTCACACAACTAACCATTTCTTACGACTATTGGATGCTGAACGTACAAGCAAAGTCTTTAAGCTTTAAGCTTTAAACTTTATGCCACTCTGAATTCTCGTTTCATATTCATTTCGGGCAAGTCATTCATTGAATCTCTCCATTCCTGGGCCCATTCACTTTGACTATGTCTATAAATTCTAATTAGTTCATCTACAGAAGAATCATGATAATCAACTCTAAGGTCTAAAAGAGGAAATCCTAGTTCTCCGCTTACCTTTAGGGCGCTTGAGGTTGAACGGGGGCTTCGTCTATCTCCACCTATATTTTCACCTGCATTAAGAGCATCAAGTAGTCTTTTCCCTAATTTAATATTTGGATCACTTTGTTTAAAAACATCAGCCATCACCTCAAGAACTTCAATATTCTCCAGAAAATTACCAGCTACAGAAAAGTTTTCTCCACTTATATGTCCGCTTGTCTGAAAACATTCTTGACCTGTCCAACATGCGCTTCTCCCATACTTATCAATTAAGTGAACCTGTCTTTTTTCCCTGCCAAAATCTTCTTTAATTAAATCTTCCAAAACAATTTTTGAATCAGAGCAGGATTGGAGTGACTCAAGACTTCTTAATCCTAAATAAGGATTAGTTTGCCCTTGAGTTGCAACAGCACCAACCTGTGATCTAACGAATGAAACTGTTGAGCCAACAGCTATATGACAAGAAGAAACTGCAACACCAAATCTATTTTTTAAAGGATCAAAACCAATAATGGAAAATGTCATTTATTTTATTAGAGGATTGTCTAAAAAATTCTTATCAATGGAAAATATTGTATTTAATAAAACCTCAATACCATTTGCACATTGATCAAGAGAGGTATATTCCTTATAGGAATGACTCAGACCATTCCTGCTTGGGACAAAGATCATAACCATAGGACAAATCCTTCCTATTTCTTGTGAGTCATGACTTGCTTTGCTTGGTAAGATTCCAGTTTTAAATCCCAACTTTTCAGATTCATGAAATGAAGAGCTCACTAATTTAGGGCATGACTTAGTAGGAATCACTTCAAATTGAGGGTCTATCTGTACTACGCATCCAGTAACTTCTTGAATTTCTGAGCATATATTCTCAATTCTTAAACTCATTTTCCCAATTACATCTTCATCCAAATCTCTCATATCTATAGTGAATACTGCCTCTCCTGGAATAACATTTGCAGCATTGGGATATAATTTCAATTTGCCAACTGTTGCGACTGCACTTTCAGAAGTAGTTTTAGCAATCTGTTCAATGCCAACAATAATTTTAGAGGCGGCCAAAAGTGCATCATTTCTATTTGACATCGGTGTAGTTCCTGCATGATTTGCCTGACCTATAACCTTAACGGTTATTCTTTTTTGACCTACTATTCCATTAACAATTCCGATATCCAAACCACCATCTTCTAGAACCTTTCCCTGTTCAACATGTAATTCAAGAAAAGCGAATATATCTTTTTTACTTCTTGCCGCACTTTTAATCTCAAGCCAATTTCCACCAATCCGAGAAAGATTATCAATTATTGAACAAGAATTACTGGTAATAAAATCTTCTTCGTTTACAGATAAATTACCTGTAAAGCCTTTACAACCAATCATTGTCGATTCTTCATCAGCAAAGACAATTATTTCAAATGGTCTATTTAATTTAATGTCATTTTCATGAAGGAAAAAAGCAATTTCAATTCCTGCAATTACTCCTAAAGTTCCGTCGTACTTACCTCCCTTTGGAACAGTATCGAGATGAGATCCAGTAACAATAGGAGGTAAATTATTATCATGACCATCTAATCTTGCAATAATATTTCCTGCAGTATCTATTCTTATTTTTAAACCTAGATCCTTGAGGGTTTTCATAAAAAAATTTCTTGCATATATATCTTCATCAGAAAAACCTCTTCTTGAAACAGAACCATTCTCAGAAGCTCCGATTGAAGAAAAAGAATTTATTAATTCTTGGATTCTTTCCCTATTTATTACTTGTGGCTCTAGGACATTTAACCCAGCGCTATAGCTCATACTTCTATTACTTTAGCCTATTTAAGGTCTCTTATTTTTCAAAAAAAACCTGTATTGGTTTACACCTTTTTAGGAATTAATTTACGGAACGAATTCAAATTTTCCAACCCAAATTATCAGCCATCTTTTGAGCCTTATCTGGGATATCCTCAATTATAAAAATCTTATATAAGATCTGAACGCTTAAAAGATGATTGATTATTGCATCCAATTGTACTTTTTCTGAGGCATCAAGCTCTGAACTAAAAAATTTATTCAGCAAATTATTTACTTCTGTTTCATCCAAGATTCCAAATTCTCTTATCCTCTCAGGACTTAAAAACTCATCCACAATTTCCTGCATAGAACTTAAATTATCTTTATCTGCATGGGAAGGGGGAGCCATAAAAGGAAATTTTTCACGTTTATATAGTGATTCAGGCAGCAATCCTGACATAGCTTCTCTTAAAACATACTTCTCGACATTGTCTTTAATCCTTAATTCAGGGGGGACAGCAACAGCAGCTTCAGCTAGATAATGATCTAAAAATGCAGGTCTGGCTTCCATTGAATTTGACATATCCACTCTATCTCCTCCCCATGTGAGAATTTGGCCCTCAAGCATAGTCTTCATCCAAACGTACTGAGCCTGATCAATTGCGTATCTATCTTCTAACTGTTCAAGATCAAGTTCTCCAAAAATTGCAGCCCCAGGATCATAATTTTCCGTTAACTCTTTATATTTACTTGAGACTAGACTTTTTGCATAAGTTTCACATGCAAGCCAAGGTTGAAGGCAACTTGGCGTAAATCCTAAAAATTCCTTGAAAGATTGATTACTTATCTCTTCATTAGCTAGCATCGCGCCCTTGAAAATATCATTTGAATTTTCTAGATTTTCTTTAAGATTCGCAGATTCTGCATTAGAAATTCCTACTCCATAGCTATACATATCTTTTCTAAAAGCGGGATAGCCACCAAACAATTCATCTGAACCCTCTCCTGTCATAACGACCTTATAATTGAGCTCATTCACTCTTTTACTCATAAGGTATTTGGCAATTGCAAGGGTGTTATAAATAGATCTTTCAGTAAACCATAGAACCTTTTCAAAATTCCCATACAGATCATCCCCATTTATTTTTAAAATCTCATGATCTGCATTTGTGGCTACAGCCATCTCTTTGGCTATCGAAGTTTCATCATATCTTTCATCACTGAAACCAATCGTGAATGCCTTTACTGATTTTTGACTTATGGCAGAAGCCAATCCCAAAATTGAGCAGCTATCAATTCCACCGGATAAATAACAGCCGACAGGAACATCAGCTACCATTCTTAATTCGACAGCTCTTAACAATTCTTTTCTAATATTTTCAATAAAATATTCTTCACTTTTTTCTCTTTCATAAGTGTTTTTCTTTGGAAAATTTATATCCCAGAACTTTTCCTCTGTTATCTGAAATTTATTATTTAATCTTTTGACCTTAAGAATATATCCAGGCTTAACTTGTTTAACTCCTGCAAATGCCGTAGAGCCAGGGACCATAACCTGCATCAGTTGATGAACCAGTCCTTCTCCCGTAAATTTTCTTTCAACTGATGGATGGGCAAATAATACTTTTAATTCAGAGCCAAATATTAAGGAATCATCGGTCTCAATCCAGTATTGAGGCTTAATCCCAAATCGATCTCTTACAAGATAAAGACAATCATGTTCTGCATCAAACAATGAAAAGGCAAATTCTCCTCTGAGATAAGATAATGACTCATCAATGCCATATTTCTCATAAAGTCTAAGCAATATTTCCGAATCACTTTTTGAAGAAAAGCTTACGCCCTGAGCAACAAGATCAGCTCTTATTCTTTGAAAGTCATAAAATTCACCGTTATGTGCCATCAAAATATGATTTTCGGCACCTCCAATAAAAGGCTGTCTAGCTCGATTTTCATTTAAATCTATTATGGATAGTCTCGCATGACAGAATCCTACAGAAGAATCATCTGATAATTTATATCCAAAACCGTCCGGTCCACGATGGCTTTGAATAGCAGCCATATTTACAAGAATCTGAGGTTCAACAGATTTATCTTTTGATTTATTAAAAACCCCGCCTATTCCACACATCTAGTTAAACGACATCCATTACTCTTGTTGTTCTATCCATCAGACATGTAAGTAATGCCATTCTTACAAATACTGCTCCTCTTGACTGAGCAAAATACCAATTTTTTGAGGTCTGATCCAGTGATGTTGACAATTCAGGACCACGAGCAAGTGGATGCAATATTATGGAATCTTTTTTAAATGGCAACTCACTGTGCAATTTAAATGCACTTCCATGAACCTCATAATTTTCTCCCACCCATGCAATTGCATTTATATAGGTAACGTCCAGGGAAGGTAATACTTTTTGCATATCGCTCTCCAGATCAATCTTTAGACCAGATTCAATAAGTTGTTTCAGCTGGCCCTCATCAAATAGATCGTTCTGATCGATGGATTTGTCATCGTAAATGACAATGATTTTTTTTATGAAATATGAAAACTTGCAGAATAATTTCAAAAGAGATCTGACTGTTCTCATACGTGATGGAACTCCTATAATACCAATGGTTATTTTTTCACTATCATCAATTGATTTATTAACCAGGTGCGGTCTCCATTTAAGAATCGTATAAAGATCAGACATCGCCTGAGTGGGATGTTCATCAATTCCATTACCGGCATTGATTATTGGAATTCTCAATGATTTTGTCATTTCAAAAATCGCCTCATTGTCACTTTCTCTGAGGACAACGCAGTCACCGTAATTATTAAACATATGAGCAATATCCAAATGGGTTTCTCCCTTGGCAATTCCTGTGGAACTTTTATCGGTGATATTTATTGAATCGCCACCCAGTCTGTGCCATGCGCTGTCAAAGGATAACCGTGTTCTAGTGCTTGGTTCATAGAAGGCATTTATTAGTATTTTTCCCTTTAAAGGACTGTTGTGAGAAATATATCTGTTAGGGTTACTTTCGAATTTTGCCGCCAGCCTGAAAAGTTGTAGAAGACAATCTTTACTGAAGGGGTCTATGGAAATTACATGCCTATCCAATAACTCATATAGAAATTCTGCTCTTTCGTTTATTTCAGATAATAAATTCTGAGGATGAGTGGAGCCGTAAATATCAGGTCCGATTCTTGAAAAAGAAAATGATTTTTCCTTATGTAAGGTTTTTATCTTATATGATCCCAAAATATTAAAGTTCCAAAAATTTGTACCAATTACTACATTTTTATAAACAAAAATCAATAAAGACAAGTAATTTCAAAGAAAAATATCAGAAAAAGTCCAATGATTACAAGTTTCTGTATACAACTAATACAGGAAATATTTAATTCAGCTCAGAATTTAACCGCAATACTGTTTGCTTTACCTTTGAAATAGGAGTTTTAACGGGCGCTTGCTTCATATCCTAGAATTAACTTAAAGGCAGTATGGCAAAGGGATTTAAAATGACAAAATGGGTAAATAAACACCTTCTACTATGCGCAACACCCACAAAACAGAAATGCTTTAAAGGCAATGAAGGTCAAAAAACATGGGAATGCCTGAAAAAGACTTTAAAAAGATTTGAGAATGATCCCTGTACAAAAAACGTATATATATTAAGGTCAAAAGCAGACTGTTTAAGGATATGTAAGAACGGCCCAATTCTTCTTGTTTGGCCTGATGGTATTTGGTATGAGAAAGTTTCTCCAGAAAAAATTTCAGAAATTTTTACCTCACATATTATTAACGGTAAGCCAATAGAAAAATGGATTTTTAAAAAAACACCATTTTTAAATAGTCCTAGATACTTATAAACCAGTTCTTTACAACTTCGTCTGACCAGCAGCCATTAATCGAGTGAAAACCATTATGACCTCCTTTTTCAGTTATAAAAATAGTAAATTTATCAATAAATTTTCCTCTTAAATTCAAAGTTGCATTATATGGAACCCAAGGATCATCCTTGGCATGAATAAAAAGCATTTGAGGTAATTTTTTTAATGAGTTTTGGATTCTAAATATTGGAGAAGCTTTAACATAATAATCTTCTAAAGAATTAAATCCCCAACAAGGAGCTGTAAATTTCTGATCAAATTCCCTTATACTTTTTAAACTTCTAATTTTTTTTCTTAATTTCTCATTATTAAGAATTTTGCCTTCATCATTAAATCCGTCCCATAACTGATTTTTTAAACGGTGAAGTAACCATTTTTGGTAGATATAATTTCTAGATTTTTCAATACAGAGACTGCAAGATGATAAATCTAGAGGGCTACTCACACAGGCTAGGCCATCTAAAAGTTTTTCTCCTTTGTTTTCATCGTAATCTAAGCAGGCATTTAAAAGAATTGTTCCGCCTAAAGATAATCCAACTCCGTAAATTGGAAGATTATTCATCTTAATGAGATCTTTAAACTCTAAATTAATGAATTTTTTAAAATGATTAATTGCTGATATAACATCACTGGAGCATCTAGCACAATAATTTCCTTTAGCTAAATATCTCGCAGATCCAGATCCTCTGAGATTTAATTTAAGAACTCCAAAACCATTATTTGCTAATTTCCTAGAAATTCTTCTTAAACCAAACCGTTTAGTTGAGCCCCCTAAACCATGTGTAACGATTACAAAACCTCTAAATAAGTTTAAGTTTTCAGGTAATTCTAAAAACCCTAGAAGATAATCACATTCAAATTTTTTAGAAAGAATTTTATTAATCGGAAAGAATATTTTTTTATTTTTTTTTGATTTACCAAAATCAATAACAAAAGTATCTCTCAAAGTTTGTAAGTCGCCACCTATCCAAGGTAAGACTTCTCGAAATGGCTTATTTTTTAAGTAATCTGAAAAACTAAAAGATATACTATTATTTATCCCCAACTCCAAGATCCTTTAATTCTCCAATCAAATCATTCAGTACTTTTTTTGCATCACCAAAGACCATTGAGGTATTTGGAAGATCAAATAAATCATTTTTTATTCCTGAGTAACCTGCACTCATACCACGTTTAATTACAAATACCGTTCTTGCTTCCTGCACATCAAGAACTGGCATGCCATATAAAGGAGAAGAGCTATCATTTTTAGCTTGAGGATTAACCACATCATTTGCGCCTAAAACTAAAACAACATCCGTTGCTGGAAAATCAGGATTTACAACATCCATCTCTTTAAGTTGTTCGTAAGGAACATCTGCTTCTGCTAAAAGTACATTCATATGTCCAGGCATCCTCCCTGCTACAGGATGAATTGCATAAACAACTTCAATACCATTTTGCTCTAGTTTTTTTGTCACTTCCCTCAAAGTATGTTGAGCTTGAGCTACTGCTAAACCATAGCCAGGAACAATAATTACCTTGTTGGCTGCCTCTAAAGTCAATGCACATTCTTCAACACTGCAAGAAGTTATATTTGTATATTCTCCTGAACCAGAAGAGGCTGTACTTTGTGCCGATAAAGATCCTCCAAAAAGAACTGAGACCAATGATCTATTCATACCCTTGCACATTACTTGAGTAAGTATTAGTCCTGCCGCTCCAACCATTGCGCCTGCTACTATCAAAAGCTGACTATCTACAACGAAACCTGCTGCTGCTGCTGCAATGCCTGAATAGCTATTTAATAACGATATAACTACTGGCATATCAGCTCCACCAATTGGCAAAGTAACTCCAATACCTAATAAAGAAGAAACTATAACCAAAAGCCAAATAGAACTTGTATTGCCTTTTATCAAATCAAAAAAGGCTATCAAGGAAGCAACTGCAAAAACAATATTTACAAAATGTCTAACTTTGCTCTGAGTCCATCCTGGAGTTGACAACCATCCTTGTAACTTTGCCATCGCAACAATTGAACCTGTGAAAGTTATGGCACCAACAAATATAGAAACAGATATTGAAACTTCATTAATCAGTGACTTAAAAAAATCAAAGTTTTCTTGGCCACCAGATATAGGAAAAATAGCTACTCCTAAGGCCACTAAAAGTGATGACATTCCTCCACAACCATTGAACAATGCAACTGTTTCAGGCATGGAGGTCATAGGTACTTTTTTTGCAAGAATTGCTCCCAATAAACTACCTATTATTGATCCAATTATTATCCAAATCCAAGACTGAATAGCAATTCCAGAAGTGCCTAAATAATAAGAAAGTAATCCTACTACTGATAGCGACATTGCAAATGCAGCTAATCTATTGGCATCCCTTGCTGATTTTACTTTTGACAATCCTTTTATTCCCAAAGCCAGTAAAAGTACTGCTAGAAGGTCAATAACGAATTTAATGATTACAGGTAGATTCATGTTAAAAATTACTTCTTATTTGATTGTTTACGACTAAACATCGCGAGCATTCGATCAGTTACAAAAAAACCACCTACAACGTTGAAAAGTGCAAATCCAAGTGAAACTGAACCAATGATTAAAAGTGAGACGTTACCTTCTGCTTTTACAATTAAAGTTAAGGCTGCAAGCATTGTTATTCCTGAAATTGCATTTGCTCCACTCATTAGAGGTGTGTGAAGAGTAGGAGGAACTTTTCCAATTAACTCGAGGCCTAATAAACTACCAAGTAAAAGAACCCAAAGAAGACTTATAAAAGACATGATTTTAAAACCTCAATTTTCAAAAACTTTATTTTGAAGAACAACTCCTTCATCGCTTAATAAACATCCAGAAATGAGTTCATCCTCTTTATCTAATTTAATTACACCATCTTTTATAAATGGTGTAATCAAAGATGTTAAGTTCTTAGCATATAGTGAACTTGCATCATAAGGAACTGAAGAGGGTAATTCGCCCGCTCCTATAAGTTTTACCCCATCTTTGATAATAGTTTCATTTGATTTTGTTCCTTCACAGTTCCCTCCCTGAGAAACTGCTAAATCAATAACTACTGCACCAGACCTCATTTTTTCAATCATGGGAGAGTCTATTAAAACAGGGGCCTTTTTACCTAGAACTTGCGCAGTACATATAGCAACATCAGCTTCAGATAAATATTTAGTTAAAGTTGCCTTCTGTTTTGATAGGAATTCGGATGTTACAGCTTTTGCATAACCTCCTACCTCTCCTGGCTTTTCTTCAACTTCAGGAAGTTCTATAAATCTTGCTCCGAGGGACTCTACTTGTTCTTTAACAGCAGATCTAATATCAGATACAAATACTATTGCTCCAAGTCTTTTTGCTGTCGCAACTGCCTGTAATCCTGCAACGCCTCCACCAAGAACCACTACTTTGGCAGGTTGGACTGTCCCTGCTGCAGTCATAAGCATTGGAAAATATCTATCTAACTCACTTGCAGCTAAAAGAACTGCTTTATATCCAGCAATATTGGCCTGTGAAGAAAGAACATCAGAAGATTGAGCTCTACTAATCCTCGGAAGCAACTCTAGTGATAAAGCTGAAATCTTATTACTATTTATAATCCTAAGAAGCTCTTTATTACCATATGGGTTAAGAAGACCAAGAAGAAAAGCGCCTCTCTTCAATTTAGT
>CACBBE010000021.1 GCA_902537395.1 uncultured Synechococcaceae cyanobacterium | reverse complement strand
TAATCACATATGGGATCATTAATGAAATTCTCTCATTTGAGAAATTATTAAAAAAATAAGCTTCAATAATTTCCGTTTGCAGCCCCAATAAACTTGATTGACATTTGAATCTATTTTGGTCAAATACTACTAATTGAAGTTTTTCTATTTCAGAAACTAATTCTTTACATAATTGGGTTCGAGAATCTTTAAAACAATCACTAGATTGTCTTAAAATCTTTGGCTTTGTTGGTATTGTTTCTGCTAGAACAAAATTAGATAACAACAAAAATTTTAGGAATAAAATAATTAAACATTTCATTACTTCTTAAGATTTCAAAATTTTGGATGCCTTGTTAAGAGGGTTGGTCATTGAGCTAATTGCATTTTATTGCGATAAAAAAAAAGATGCCCTAAAAGAGCACCTTGTTATTAAAGGAAGAAATAGATTTAAAAGATTACCCTTGAACTCTATCCTTAAAAAGTTTACCTGCAGAGAATGTTGGAACTCTTTTAGCGGGTATTGCTATTTTTTCGCCTGTCTTAGGGTTTAATCCCTGTCTTGCAGAACGATCTCTTGGTTCAAAAGAACCAAATCCTAGTAAAGAGACTTTTTTGCCTTCCACTACTGAATCAACAATAGTTTCAATAGCTGCATCAACAACTAAAGAAACATCAGTTTTTGTGAGCTCTGTACGAGCTGCAACAAGATTTACTAAATCAGCTTTGTTCATTGAAATTTAAATTAAAGCTAAGGGTTAAAAAAAGATTTAAATTAGTTTTAAACCTTGAACTTTCACATCATATGGAGCAAATACAAATACGGCAACCGAAAATGCCGGCGGCGCAAAGCTTTATACAAATTTTAGGGACATTTTTAGCAACATTATTTATTTTTTATAACCTTGCTTTTTCATTTATAAAAAATAGCCTTTTCATTTAGAGAACAGCAAAAAGTATTGGTAGCACTGGATTTAGTATAAAAAATTTAACTACATTTATCAAAGGGTAAAAATGTCAAAAGGGTGTGAATTTAAGAATTTGAACTATTTATTATGTTTTATTAATTTTCAGATATATTTCCTTCTCATCACATGAAAAAACACAATTTGTATTTTGAAATCAAGAAAAATCTGGTTTTCTCATTATTAAACTTTCTCTATAAATCGTTTTATGCACTGAGCAGATGGATGAAGAAATTGTGATTAATTAGAAAATTAATACTCTCCAAGATCTAATAAAGTTGATTAGTGAAGCCTTAAATTTAAGTTTTTTTTTTTAATTTTGCATCTATTATTCAAATAACAGTAATTTAAACAAATTATCTCAATATTTAACTAATCAATGATAGAGAGAAAGTGATTCATCTCAATAAAGGTAAGCCATTTCCTTTAGGGAGTTCCCTAACTTCACAAGGGGTTAATTTTTCCTTAATAGCCACAAATGCAGAATATGTAGAAATCTTATTGTTTGAGAAAGAGGACTCTATTTCCCCAAAAAAGATATTCAAATTAGATCAGACTCATAATAAAGGTCCTTACTGGCATGCGGAAATAAAAAATCTAGATGAAGGTTGTATTTATGCTTTTAGAGTGAAGCAAAAAAATAATGAAATTAATAATAACTATGAAAAAAAAGTATTACTTGATCCATGTTCAAGGGGTATTACCGGATGGGAAAGCTATAAAAGAGAAAATGCATTAAAAACGCAAGAAAATACTAATTCTTGTCTTAAAAGCGTTGTTTGCGATAGAAAATTATTTAATATTAAGGATTATCCAAGACCGAAACATTCTTGGGAAGAAACAATAATTTATGAACTCCATATCAAATCCTTCACTGAATTAACTAATGAAGATGTAAGTTGTTTTAAGAAAATTTTAAAAAAAATTCCGTATCTCAAAGAACTGGGTATTACAACAATTGAATTACTTCCAATTTTTTGTTTTGATCCTACTGATGCACCAAATGGTCTAAAAAATTTTTGGGGATACAGTCCAATTAATTGGTTTACTCCGCATTTTGAATATCTTTCGAATGAATCCGCCGAAAATAATAGAGAGGAATTTAGAAGATTTGTAGAGGAATGTCATAAAGCAGAAATTGAAGTCATCTTAGATGTTGTATACAATCACACTTCCGAAGGCGATTCAAAAGGGCCAGCAATATCTTGGAAAGGTATAGATGAAAATCTTTTTTACTTTATTGGAAAAGATAAAAATTATCAGGACGTCTCCGGATGTGGTAACACTATTGCAGCAAACAGAGGATTAGTTAGAAAACTAATAATTGAATCATTAAAATGTTGGGCGAGTGAATTAGGAGTTGATGGTTTTAGATTTGATTTAGGAATTGCCCTATCAAGAGGAGAAAATCTTTCACCGCTTGATAATCCTCCAATTTTTGAAGATATAGAATGCGAACCAGAACTTATCGATATCAAGTTCATTAGTGAGCCATGGGATTGCGGCGGTTTATATAAATTAGGTGATTTCCCATCAAAGAATACTTTCACTTGGAATGGTCATTTTAGAGATGACTTAAGGAGATTTTGGAAGGGGGATAAAGATACAGCTTGGAATATGAGCGATAAAATAAAAGGTACGCCATCTATTTATAAAGAAGATAATATTTTCCCAAAGTCGATAAATTTTATTACTTCCCATGATGGATTTACTCTAAAAGACTTAGTAACTTTCAATGGAAAACATAATTTTGCCAATAGAGAACAAAATAGAGATGGAGATAACCATAACAATTCTTGGAATCATGGTATAGAGGGACCAACTACGAACTTTTTAATCAATGACTTAAGAAAAAGACAACAAAAAAATCTTATTCTTAGTTTACTTATCTCTAAAGGTGTTCCAATGATACTTATGGGTGATGAAATAGGAAGATCACAAGGCGGGAACAATAATTCTTGGTGCCAAAATAATTTATTGGGCTGGATGAATTGGGGAAATGGTCAACAAGATTTGGAATTATTAGAATATTTTAAATACGTTATAAAAATCCGAAAAAAACTAATAAACATTTTCAATCCATCATTCTTCCCTAATAATCAAACCAATGAACATATTCCAACATATCATTGGCATGGAACAAAGTTAGATAGCCCCGATTGGAGTAGTTGGTCTCACACAGTTGCTTTTAGCATTAACAAAGGCAATACTAGTCCTCTGGTCTGGATAGGTTTAAATGCATATTCAAAAAGTATCGATTTTCCCTTGCCTAAATGTAAATATAATTGGTTAAAAGTTGTTGACACTAGCATGTCTGAGATTTTTAAACCCTTAACTATCAATGAAAAATCTGTTTCAATAAAGAGTAGAAGCTCTTTATTAATCATTTCAGAAGAAGTATTTGGGGCAAAAAATAATTTATTCTAAAGCGGGCGGCGGGAATCGAACCCGCATCTTCAGCTTGGAAGGCTGAGGTTTTACCACTAAACCACGCCCGCATTAAGTAATAGAATTACCATTGCAATAATACATTATCAAACAATCAACAAAGCAAAAAGATTGGAAAATTCACACTCGAAAAAAAATATTTCTAGATCAACAACAAGATTAATGTTCTCTTATGGGCTAGGAGATGCAGGCACAGGTTTAGTCGCGACGCAATTTGGTTTTTTTCTGTTCAAATTCTTTATTTCTGCTGGTTTACCAGTAATAATTGCAGGTTCATTATTAATGTTAATAAAGATATGGGATGCAGTAAATGATCCGTTAATTGGATGGTTAAGTGATCGTACCAAATCACGCTGGGGACCTAGAATTCCTTGGATGGTTGCAGCATCTGTTCCTCTTGGTTTCTCTTTAGCTGCGATATGGTGGACACCCACTGGCTCCGTGCTAACCAAGACTATTTACTATGCCATAATTTCTATAATCGTAATGACTGCTTATACAAGTATTAATCTTCCTTTTGCAGCTCTATCGACTGAAATTTCTGAAAAAACAGCAATAAGAACAAGACTAAATGCATCTAGATTTACTGGCTCAATAATTGCGGGGCTATCTGGTTTAATAATTGCTGGAGTTGTATTGGGTTCTGAAGGATCAGCAATTAATGGATATTTTTTAATGGGTAAAATAAGCGGATGTATTGCAGTTGCTGCAACATTAATTTCTTGTTGGGGATTGGCTCCATTCGCCAAAAAAGCAAGAAGGCCTTCAGGAAAAGTTGAAGCCATAACACTTCAATTCAGAAGGATCTTCAGAAATAAAAAATTTCTAAAAGTTATTACGCTTTATATTCTTCTCTGGTGTGCCTTACAACTGATGCAAACAGTAGCGTTAATCTATGTAGAGGATGTACTGAACGTACCAACATATATTGCTAAGTGGATCCCGATACCTTTCCAAATTAGCGCTTTAGTGGGTTTACAAATATGGACCAGAGTATCAAATAAATTGAACAGGATTTCAGCTTTAAACTATGGAGCGATTATGTGGATTATTTCATGTACGGCAGCTTTATTTTTACCTTCTTTATCAAAAATTTCAGGAGTTGGAGATAGTTTATTCCTCAATGCCGGCAACATATTAATCTTCATTCTTTTAATTTTCATAATCTGTCTTATTGGAATTGGAGCTTCAACCGCTTTTCTTATCCCTTGGTCACTACTCCCTGATGCAATAGACGAAGATCCTGAGAAGCCGGCAGGATTATATACTGCTTGGATGGTACTTATTCAGAAGATTGGTATCGCGTTTAGTGTTCAATTATTAGGATTTTTATTGTATTTATCAGGCTATCAATCATGCTTTGTTGATAAAGATGGTCTAAATATTATTGAACAATGCTACTCAGCACAATTAACTATTAGATTATGTATTGGTTTTATACCGTCAATACTGGTAATAATTGGTCTTTTAATCATGAGAAAATGGGATGGAAAATTAATTACAAACTAATATAAAGATATGTATTACCTTAATTTTTTCAAAAGACTTCTAAGCAGCTTAATCATTGGCGGGCAAGCAATTAATTTTATCTTTAAGGGTAAAATTTCCAAAAATGATCTCTTTGACCAACTTATGGAATCAGGTCCCGGCAGTTTATTAATTGTATTAATTACAGGAATTGCCGCAGGTACAGTTTTTAATATTCAAGTTGCATCACAACTTACAAGCATGGGGGTTTCTAGTGAAATTGGAGGTTTATTAGCAGTAGGCATGGCTAGAGAAATGGCTCCTCTTTTAACTGCAACTTTAATGACTGGAAAAGTTGCCACTGCCTATGCTGCTCAACTGGGCACTATGAAAGTCACAGAGCAAATTGAGGCAATAACCATGTTAAGGACCGAACCAGTTCAATATTTGGTAGTCCCAAGGTTACTTTCTATGGTAATAATGTCTCCAATACAGTGTCTTTTGTTTTTATCTGTAGCTTTATGGAGCGGACAAATTTGGAGCACAATTTTTTATAAAGTTCCTCCAATAGTTTTTTGGACATCCGTAAGATCAGGTAATGTGAGTTTAACCAGTACAGACTTAACTTCAATGTTAATAAAATCTGTAGTGTTCGGATTACTTATTTCAATCATTGCTTGTGGATATGGACTCACAACTAAAGGAGGTCCAAAAGAAGTTGGAACAAGTACAACAGGCGCAGTTGTAATGACTCTCGTTACTGTATCTTTAATGGATGTACTTCTAACACAAATTTTATTTGGATGATCCTATGTTTAACACTAAATCAAAAAAAGAGGAACTAGTAATAATATCTCCATCATTTCAGTTGCCAATCATTCTAATAGTTTTAAGTTTTATGCTTTTGTTTTTGAATATTGGTTCTCTGCCAACAATAGTTTTTGCTTCTTTTAGCTTTTTTTTATTACTTCAGTCATTCACCTTAAGAATAAAAATAACAAATGATGATTTTATCGTTTTACAATTAGGAAAAGAGATTAGAACTTTTCCATTCAAGAACTGGATATCATGGAAATTCTTTTTCCCTATAATCCCAGGTATTTTTTATTTTAGAGAAAAGTCCAGTCCTCATTTATTACCAATTTTATTTAATCCGAAGCAATTAAAAGATGAGCTCATTAAAAAAGTTGACTCCCTGGAAATTAAAAATTCTTAAAATTCAGACTTTGCCTATTCATCAAAATTAATTAAATGACCAATACAGAAATTCCCGACAATAATCCTGAAAAGGAATTAATAATAGACAAGTCAATTTCAGATGATAAAACCAAACAAATTAGTAAGAGAAATAAGACGCAAAATAAAAAAATTACACCAAAAAACGAAAACTCAACCAAATCTTTTGATGAAATTTCTAATGAAATTTTTAGAGATCTCGTTTCAAAAAAAGATTATTTAGTTAAAGAAATAAAAGAGTTAGAAACAAAAAAAAATGAAATAGAAAAAGATATTGAGTCAAATTTTAAAGGACAGTCAGATAATATTGCTAAAAGAGTTAAAGGCTTTCAAGAGTACTTAACTGGAGCTTTGCAGAATCTTTCACAAAACGTAGAGAAACTTGAATTAGTTTCTCAACCAATAATCGTAAAGCCCTCTCCCCTTGATGAGAAAAAGCTAGACAATAGCAAAAATAATGTAGTTAATATTCCCGCTCTTTCTGAAACATTTAAGCCAGATGAAAAGATTATAAAAAGTTGCTTTTCAAGTTTTACAGAACAACCCGACTTTTATGCAGAACCTTGGAAATTAAGACGTAGTCTTGATTCGTCAGATATAGAAATTATGGATGATTGGTTCTTTAACATGGGCGGAAGAGGTTCTCTGGAAAGTAGAGGCTCTCGACAAAAAAATGCCTTGTTATCAGCGGGTTTAATATCTATTCTTGGCGAATTATATGGGGATCAGTTTCAGACTCTTATTTTAGCTTCGCAGCCTGAACGATTAGGCGAATGGAGAAGAGTTCTTCAAGATTCACTTGGTCTAACAAGGGATGACTTTGGACCTAATAGTGGAATTGTTCTTTTTGAAAGGCCTGAAGGTGTCATAGAGAGAGCTGATAGATTAGAAGCAAATGAAGAATTGCCATTTATCATCATTGATGCAGCAGAAACCTCTGTTGAAATTCCAATACTTCAATTCCCATTATGGGTTGCGTTTGCCGGTT
This sequence comes from uncultured Synechococcaceae cyanobacterium, assembly GCA_902537395.1. GTDB lineage: Bacteria > Cyanobacteriota > Cyanobacteriia > PCC-6307 > Cyanobiaceae > Prochlorococcus_A. The sequence goes on along the minus strand of CACBBE010000021.1, from coordinate 8,294 downwards.
CAGATAATGAAATTTACGATGATCTTGAACTAAACTAAGCTTTATGAATATCTTAATAATTTTTACAAGTTATCTTTTAGGATCACTTCCGACAGGTTTTTTAATTGGAAAATATCTCAAAAATATAGATCTAAGAACTATAGGTTCTGGATCTACAGGTGCCACAAATGTCTTAAGAAATGTTGGGAAATGGCCAGCACTTTTCGTATTTATCATTGACGTTGGGAAAGGCCTTATTGCAGTAAAAACTGCTCAATATTACACAGATCAAGAATTAATACAAGTTATAGCAGGGATATCCGCTATCTCAGGACATATTTGGCCAATATGGCTTAGAGGTAAAGGAGGGAAAGCTGTTGCAACTGGATTAGGTATGTTTTTAGCTCTTTCTTGGAAAGTTGGAATCGCATCTCTTGGTATTTTTTTAATAGTCCTAACAAAAACTAAATTTGTTTCTTTATCCAGTATTTCAGCTGCAATCTTACTTCCTATTTTTATGTTTTTTTACCTAGGTAAATTTATGCACTCATATTTTTTTATAAGTTTTATTGTGGCACTGTTAGTAATCTGGAAACATAGAACAAACATAACAAGATTGCTTAGGGGAGAAGAATCTAAAATTAATCAGAATCAATAGATTTAAATATTTCAATTAGAGCTTTATTAGGATCTATAGCTTTTGATATTGATCTACCAATGACTAACTTAGAAGCACCATTAAATATAGCTTCATGAGGAGTCATAATTCTATTTTGATCATCTTTACTGTCAATATTTAATCTGATGCCTGGTGTAATAAGTTCAAAATTATTCTTATAAATAGATCTCAACATTTTTACCTCCCAAGGGGAACAAACACATCCATCTAATCCGGCATCAAAAGACAACTTTGCAAGTCGCAATACATTTTCCTCAATTGAATTATTTCTATCAAGATCAGTTTGAAAATCTTCAAGAGAAAAGCTTGTTAAAACGGTTATTCCTACAACAAATGGAGGTTTTACACTGACTGAGGTTGCTCCTTCTAAAGATGCTTTTTTCGAATCCCTAAGAGCTTTTAGGCCTGCTGAAGCATGAATAGAAATTATATCAACCCCTAATTTTGAAACTTGGAAACATGCTGCATGCATGGTATTTGGAATATCATGAAATTTTAAATCTAAAAAAATTTTTTTATTCAAACCTTTTAATATTTCAATAACTCTTGGACCTTCCCTAACAAAAAGCTCTAAACCAACTTTCACCCACTTAATATTAGGACATTTTTCCAGAAGTAATTTTGCTTTACTGACATCTAATCCATCAATTGCCAATATTATTTTATCTTCTGAATTAAATTTATTTTTCATCAATTTTCAGTTTTCAAACCTCTTAATTATTTTTTTCCCAATTTGCAAAATTTTCCCTTCCAAATCATTTTTTGAATTAAAAACTAAATCAGGATTTATTAATTTCTGACTATCAATTTTTACACCCCCGCCTTTAATAGATCTTTTGGATTCGCTACTAGATTTGAAAAGTTTTAAAGCGCTTAACAAGTAAAAAAACTTTACTGGAAAAACAACTTCTTTTAAAGAAATCTCTGGAATTTCTCCAACTTTTTCTTTGTGTCCAAGGAATAATTTTTCGCAGTTTGATTGCGCCTTTAATGCTTCTTCAGCCCCATGGAATGAAGTAGTAACTTCTAAAGCCATTCTTCTCTGTAATTGACGAGGATTTGAATTTTCAAGAAAACTTAAATCTAATTCAGTAAGTAATTCAAAATAGGTGGGTATTATATTATCGGGTACTTTTTCTAATTTTGAATACATTGAAAGAGGATCTTCAGTCAAACCGACGGTGTTAAATTCAGATTTACTCATCTTCTTAATTCCATCTAAACCAGTCAAAATTGGCAGAAGAAGACCAAATTGAGGGTTTTGCTTGAAATGCCTTTGAAGATCTCTTCCTATTGCAATATTAAATTTCTGATCTGTGCCTCCAAGCTCAATATCTGATCGAACAACTACCGAATCGTAACCTTGTAATAGTGGATATAAGAATTCATGCAAAGCAATTGGAACTTGCGAAATGTACCTTTTATTAAATTCCTCCTTAGCTAGCATTTGACTAACTGTTGAACTCCCCATTAATTCAATTATCGAATTAAGATTTAATCCTTTTAACCATTCACTGTTATATCTAATTTCTATTCTATCTTTCGCATCAAAATCTAAAATAGATTCATTGGCTGGCTTTCCCATCCCTAGTTGGGTTAAATATGTTTTTGCATTAACCTGTACTTGCTTTTCCGACAACTGAACTCTTGTTTTGTTTTTTCCTGTTGGGTCTCCAATTTGAGCAGTAAAATCCCCAATAATTAGAACTGCAATATGTCCATTATCTTGGAATGCCCTAAGTTTTTTAAACAATATGCTGTGCCCAAGATGAATATCTGTTCCAGTTGGATCGATCCCGAGTTTAACCCTTAATTTTTTATTATTTTTTTTCGCATGATCAATTATCTCCGAAAAGGTTTGATCTGTTCCCTTAATTGGAAAATATTCTTCTATTCCTCTTGACAGCCATGATGGCAATATTAAATTATCGGACATGAAGCTTTAACAGTTAAATTTAAGAAGTTTTATCAAGTTCATCCTTCATTCTTATTAAGGTTTTATTCATTTGATCGAACATTTGATCAGGAGTAATCCCAAATTGACTTAACTGTGTCTTTAATTGTTCTACTGTCATTTTTGCTTGAAAATCTTCAGACAATTCAAATCTCTTCATAAAAACCTTATAACGATCCATAAGTGATTCCATTTTTTTTATAAACATTTTTTTCCCTTCTCTGTCAAATTTTCCATAATCAGAACCAAGTTTCATAAGTTCTTGATAATCTGTAAAAAGCTTTTTAGCTTCTTCTTGAACGATGTCTGACTCGAAGAATCCCATCCTTATATTCCTCCCTCTAATCTCTGAGAAACATCATTATAACTGACTTGATGATTTTGCATCATAAATAATAAAGTCGGTGCGGAACAACTTTTAATTTTTTTCACTTCCTGATACCAAAGGATTTGAAGTAAAGTTGCACTCATGTTGTTCTAAACTAATCTATTTTACCAAGAATTGAAAGGTAGAAAATACTACCTAAATTTTTTAAACATGAAAATTTGGATATAAATTCAAAATTATTTTTTTGATTAATTTATGAAGTTTTTTCTGGCTCAAAGAATCCAATTTCTACTTTTTTAAGTCTCAAGATTAAGGCACAATTACAAGATAACAAGAATCTTTTAAATTGATTAGAACATTAATAAATTTAAGTTTATAAATAATTCTTTGATTTATATTTTTTCAGAATTAAATTTAGTAGACATGTTTAATAAATATTGGAAAAATTTAACGTAAATAATGTTTCAAACCAAAATAGACAATTTGAATTATTTGGTTCAAATGTAAATACATCAATTAATTTTGAACACTCAAAGAATCTAAAAATAAAAGGCGAAATCCTAACTGAATGGAGAAATAGAATCCATAATCATCAATTTAAAATTTCAAAAGATACTCACAATAAAACTTTGCACCAAATAAGTCTCCCTATAAATACAATTTCTGATGAAAGAAAAATTGATCCTTTTTCCTTGCAGCCATTATCATTGAACTTCTGGAGAACCAATCAATATATACACAATGGTCCAGCAATGTATTTTGTCATTGACTCGATGGAGAATTCTAAAATAATCCTTTATATAGGAGAAACAAATTCAGCAAATAAAAGATGGAAAGGAGAACATGACTGTAAAAATTACCTCATGAACTATAAAGAAGCCCTAACCCAAAACAAACTCTCAAGTCACCAAGATATTCGTTTCTTCTTAGATGTACCTAAAGAAGTAAAATTAAGACGTAAATTAGAACAGCAGCTGATATATTTATGGTTACCACCTTTTAATAAAGAAACTCGAGATAGGTGGGCAACCACTTTCACAAACAACTAAAAGTTAATTAAATCCATTTTAAAAATGCAATTTTCCACATTCCAAAAAAATCTAGATAACTGGCAAGGTGCCTCATTAATTTTTGGAGTTTTAGAGGAAGGAATTGCAAGCCAACTCGAAAACATAAAATTTGTCATTGACCCAAAATTATTACTAAAAAAAGTTACTCAAAAAAAATTCAAAGGAGAAAAAGGAAAAACTTTAAGCTTTGAATTTTTAGATCAAAAAGTAGAAACTTTAATCATTGTTGGTCTTGGCAAATCAAAAGACCTAAATAAAAGTGATATAGAAAACTCTATAGGAAATCTAGTTAGGAAAACTGTTGATAAAAATGAAAAAATAAGCATCTTGCTGCCTTGGGAATTTATAAATTCACGAATAGAAATAAATCAATTAGCAGAGTCAGCCAGATTGTCTGCCTATAAGGACAATAGATTCAATAAGAAAAAAGATGAAAAGAAAGTTCTTAAAGAAATAGAGTTTTTGAATTTAAAAAAATTTGAGAATATTAGCTTTGAAGAGACAGCACAAATATGTGAAGGTGTAGAACTAGCTAGGAGACTTGTAGCCGCCCCTCCAAATAGTCTTACGCCTCAAGAAATGTCTATACAAGCTTCTCAAATAGCTGAAGATCATGCTTTGGAATTAAAAATTTTAGAGGCAAAAGATTGTGAAGATTTAGGAATGGGTGCATATTTAGCTGTAGCAAAAGGTTCTGATCTAGATCCCAAATTCATACATCTTACTTTAAAGCCAGAGGGGCCTATAAAGGAAAAGATTGCGCTTGTTGGGAAGGGTTTAACCTTTGATTCTGGAGGATACAATCTGAAAGTAGGAGCATCTCAAATTGAAATGATGAAATATGATATGGGCGGAAGCGCTGCAGTTTTAGGAGCAGCAAAAGCACTTGGAGCAATAAAACCAAAAGGATTAGAAATTCATTTTATTGTGGCATCTTGCGAAAACATGATAAATGGATCTGCAGTACATCCTGGAGACGTAGTTAAAGCGTCTAATGGTAAGACAATTGAAATAAATAACACAGATGCAGAGGGTAGACTCACATTAGCTGATGCTTTAACTTACGCATCAAATTTAAAACCGGATTCAATAATAGATCTCGCAACTTTAACAGGAGCTATTGTTGTTGCATTAGGGAATGATGTAGCTGGATTCTGGAGCAATAGTGATGATCTAGCAAATGACCTAAAAGCTGCATCAGTCCAGTCTGGAGAAGAATTATGGCAAATGCCTTTACAAAAATCTTATAAAGAAGGTTTAAAGTCTCATATAGCTGACATGAAAAATACAGGCCCTAGAGCAGGTGGCTCAATAACTGCTGCTTTGTTTTTGGAAGAATTCTTTGATAAAGAGATTAAATGGGCTCATATTGATATTGCTGGGACTTGTTGGACTGATAAGAACAAAGGAATTAACCCATCAGGTGCAACCGGTTTTGGAGTTAAAACTCTTGTTCAATGGATTAAAAATAAATAATTATATTTAAATCATTCATTCCAAAGATTTGTTGATCTGGCATTATCGCCCCATAATTTATCCAACCTCTGATCTCTCCCGCATGAGAATCTATAGAACTTATATTTTAATTCATTTCTCTCAGCAAAATCCTGATGATATTCTTCAGCCAACCAAAATTGACCTTTTGATTTTAGTTCTACAGATATTTTTTTCTAATGGCAGACGCAATTCATTAGAGGCCGAAACAATTGCATATTTGGCATCACTTTCCTCAGTTGCATCTTTGAAAAAAATCACTGGCCTATAAGAATCTCCACGATCACAAAATTGACCCTTACCATCCAGAGGATCAATATTTCTGAAATAGAGCCTTAGTATCTCGGGTAAAGTTACCAATTTGGAATCATAATTCACCAATACCACTTCCTGATGTCCTTCATGATTTTCGTATGTAGGATTTTGTAAATCTCCGCCTGAATAGCCACTTTGTACAAAATTTATCCCCTTTAATGACTCTAAATCATGTTCTAAGCACCAAAAACAACCTCCTGCAAGAATCAATTCCTCTGCAAAAGCATTGGCAGGGTTAATAAATATTGAAAGAGCAATTATTAGAGGTAAGAAATATTTCATTTTTTTATTATAAAGTTCAAATTATGGAATTCATAATCTCTTTAGCTGCTCTCTTGACGACGCCCTCTTCCCCTAATTCTTTTTTTAAAACAGAATATCCTTTTTTTATTTTCATTTTTTCTGACTTCCCCTCTAAAATCCTACAAGATTTATTGAAGATTTTCTTTTCGTCAAACTCTCTCTGTACAAACTCAGGGATTATTAATTTATTAACTAACAAATTTACTGGGGAAATAAACCTTACTTTGAAATTGAGAATTTTTTTAGCAATAAAAGCTGTTACCCTACTTACTCTATAACCAACAATCTGCGGTATTCCATATAAAGCTAATTCCATATTAACTGTCCCAGATTTACAAAAAGCAATTTTAGTGAGTGAATAAATATAAGGCTTTAATTTTGCACTATCTTTTTGAGAGATCACAAGTCCTTTAACTTGATATGTGCGAAAAGCTTTTTTAAATATTTCATCAAAAGCAATCCGACAGGAGGGAATATAGACCACCAAACTTGGATATTTTTGTTGTAATTTTTTAGCCGCTCGCATAAAAGTAGGTAATACATATCGTAATTCTTGAGGTCTCGATGCGGGCATCAAAAGTAGGATGTTTTGATCAGCACGAAGGTTCAAAATATTTCTAGCATCTCTCTTTAGAGGAAGTTTTTTTGTTAAATCAATCATTGGATGTCCAACCCAAAAGACATTTCCACCCCTCTTTTTGTAGAAATCTGCTTCTTTTTTGAAAATCGCAAAAATTTTATCAGAAAATTTTATTAGATTTGTTGTGGTATTACTGCCAACTCTCCAAGCCCACTCCTGAGGAGCAATATAGTAAAAAATTGGAATTTTAGTCTTTGATCTTTTTAATTTTGTACCAATTTTTATATTGGGACCCATATAGTCAATAAGAATTAAACAATCTGGAGGATATTTTTTTAATAATTTATAGAACCTTTTTTGAATTCTAATTGTTGGAATAATAAGAGGCAAAGCCTCCCAAATTCCTATTGCACTAATTGATGTAGTATCTTGAAGAATTTTCACACCTTCTTTCTTCATCCTTTCTCCACCTAATCCTATAATTTCTAAATCTATAGATTTTTTTTTAGCTTCATCTAATAATGCTTTTGATAACAAACTTCCGTGCAAATCTCCAGAGACTTCTCCAGTACTTATAAATATCTTTTTATTCATACATTCACTACAGGCATTGGTCCTCGTCTTTCTTTAGATATTGACTCTTTTAAAAAACTGCATAATCTTGCAGATGAACTATCGAATTCTCCTTTCATTACTTTTTCTAATGAATTTGAAATCGCATCATTAGATTTAAAAAGTATATTCCAAGTACTTTGAAGTAATTTTAAGTCAAAATCTTTATTTTCCATCAAGCCACTTCTCTTAATTCCAATTCTATTTAAACCTCTCAATCTTCCTGGATGCCCTTCTGCCAAACAAAAAGGAGGTACATCTCTATCTACTCTAGTCATCCCTCCAATCATTGCTAAATATCCAATATGTACAAACTGATGAATACCTAAACAACCACCAATAATAGCTTTATCTTCAATCTTTACATGGCCTGCAACTTGAACACTATTTGATAAAACTATCTTATTACCAAGTTCACAATTATGGCCGATGTGAGTGTAAGCCATCAACAAATTATTATTGCCAATAATAGTTTTTTCTCCTTCATCAGTTGCCTTATTAATAGTTACACATTCTCTGAAAGTATTATTATCTCCAATGATTACTTCAGTATGGGCCCCTTTATATTTAAGGTCTTGGGGATCAAGACCTATAAAAACACTTGGAAAAACTTTATTATTTATACCAATTTTAGTTCTTCCTGAAATAACAGCATTCGGTCCTATTTCGGTTCCTTTCCCAATAGTCACATTAGGGCCGACAATAGCTCCTTGAGAGATAATAACGCCATCATGTAATTCTGCACTAGGATCAACAAAAGCATTCGGGTGCACTTTTACACCACTAAAACTTGATTTTAATTCAGTATTTTTATTATCCATATCCCTAATCAACTAGTGAAAACATTAATTCTCCAGCACAAACCAACTTCCCATCAACATGCGCCTCACCTTTAACCTTTCCAAATCTTTGTCTTTTAATAGACAATAACTCACAAGAAATTATCAATTGATCTCCAGGTACAACTGGTTTTCTAAATT
>CACBBE010000020.1 GCA_902537395.1 uncultured Synechococcaceae cyanobacterium | reverse complement strand
AAAAATATTATTTTTATTTACTTTTTCTGCTCAGGCTGGTTTTCCAGAAGGTGAGAATGGATATGATCTAAAAAAAATTGAAGAGTCTTTTAGATTACCTTGTGATGAAATTGGAAATGATGATTGTATTTCAAGAGCATTAGGAATTGGTGCCTGTACCTGGATATTTGGAATAAATAAAGATAAAGAACCTGCGGAAGCTTTAAAAATTGCAGATACTGTTTTAATTGCTCTTCTGAAAGGAAATAATCTTGATTTAAAATCAATGCTTGAAAAAGATGGATTAATTAAAACAAATATAAAAAAAGAAGCCGCTTATAGAATTAACTTCTGCAGAGAAGAAACAAAAAAAGCTATTCCAAAATTAATAAAAAAATTACCAAAGGGTGTTTTATTGGATGAAGAGAGAATAGAAAATTTAACCAGCGTGTTCCCTCTGCAGTATTTAAGTATGTTTGAGCAATTTAGTAAATATAAAAAGTGAAACGTTTATTACTAACTCCTATATTCAAACGTTTTAAAAAAAGTGCTTTTTTCTCATCACTTAATCAGAATACTTGTCCTATTTATGATGCTGAAGAAATAAAAAAACAAGAACAACAAGAAGCTATTAAAAAGTTATATCCATAAAAAAAGGGCGTTAGCTTCGCCCATTCAAAAAGCGGGATAATCCCCATCACCCAGCTTTTAATAAATCCTAGCACTACATATGGTGTTTGTAAGTAATAAAAATTAACTATTTATGGAGTTGTTTGTTTCTAATTAATTTGTCATGATGGAAATCCCCATCACCCAGGCTCGCAAGAGTCTTTTTTTATGTATAGTTTTGGATCAGATACTCCATTTATGCTTCTTGCAAAACTTAAAGTTAAGGAAGATAAAGTTGCAGAATACTTAGAAATTGCAGATAAAACAGATAAAGCTGTTGAAGCTGAAGAACCAGGAATGCTCCATCATACTTTTGATCAAGATCCTGATGACCCTCTTCGTTTTGTATGGTCAGAGGTTTATAAAAATGATGATGCTTTACTAGCTCATTTAGCTAATCCAGCATTAAGTGTTTATCTTGAGGCTCATGCTGATCTGGGAACTGATTTTTCTGTTGAATTTTACGGAACTGTGGGAGATAAAGTTATTGAAGCTATGAACGGAACAGGAGTTCCATATAAAATCTTTAAAACAAAATTAGGTTATAGCAGAGTTTAATGATGAGAGTAATAACTAATAAGTTCGACTAAATTATTAATAAAAATCTGAGTGCAAGAGGTAACCACAGACATAGGAGAAGCATTAGTAAAAGAGTAATAGCATGAACATTTGGGATGTATTGCTCTTTAAAAATTTGCGTCTTCATAATTTATCTCGCTTTCTTAAGTTTGATTTCCCTTCTGATAAGCAGAGCTATAACTACAACACACATATTAATTAGAAATACGTCTAGTGGCATTTAATAAAAAGTCTCTACTTAATTAATAGCAAGATTATTGAACTACGGATAAGTAGATGAAAATTAAATTGAGATTCTATCAAGCATCAATACATCTTGAACTTGTATTGTATCTTTCTTATCTTCATCTTCTGGATCTTTATAAGATTCAATTTCAGCTTGAATTTTTCTCTTATAAACTCCCTTGATATAATCAATTTCTCTTCTTTCTTTATTTAGTATTGAAAATGGTGATCTTTTAAAGTTCATAACAATCTCCTAAAAATAGTTTTTATTAGCTCCAGTTTTTTTCAGATTCAACAAAGCTATCCAATGTTTGTTGATTTCTGATTTCTTCCTCAAGAAGTTCTTCCTCTGATCTTTCTTCAAGCTCAGATTTATAATCTTCTTTTAGTTTGGATTTGGTAGACATTTGCTCATGACGACTACAACTATGTTCTAACTATTCAGACAGGCCATCCGACTTATAAATATGTACGGTTTGAGGTACTCTCATATACGGATAAAGGATCAACAATTAAATATTAATATGGTTAAAATCTAAAGAATTTGGATTATTTTTTTCCTTTAAGAATCATCAGAATTGGCAGACCAATAAGCATCAGACTACCATCGATTAATAAGAAAGTATTTAGATTCATTTTTCTATTTCTTCAGAGATATTCCAATTAAAAGTTATCCCTTTTTTAATTTGGTCTTTTTTCATATCATTCATCTCTTTTCTGATTTTGTCGTAATATGCCAACTCTTCTGAATAATCAGAACCAAGACCAAAATTCATGGTTGCTGCAAGATATATTCTGTGCATCCTGTATGACGATAATGACATTTCTTAAAACAATATTTTTAAATTCTAAAATATATAAAAGCCATTTAAGACTAATTAGTTTTATTGGGCTATACCCTCGAGGAGACTAGAACTCAGGACCTCTACCTTACCAAGAGTAGTAAATTATTTTAATAAGAAATAATTATGCTCTAATTTCTGCTCTAATTCGTTTATATTTAGTGCTCTTAAAATTATTTTATTTTTTCAAATTCTTATAAACGCAGTTTTGGAAATACTTCTTGTTCATGACCTCGTCGGGATAAAGGATGAAAGGTTATGACACCCCAAGACTGCTTTTGGAGGTTATTTCTTACTTTAAATATCATTTTTCGGGAACTTTTCGGGAACTTTTCGGGAACTTTTCAGGAACTTTTCAGGAACTTTTATATTTTTGAAATTGGCTTATACTGAAGCATCCTGAAAGATGTTTTTTGGCATTAAATCAGTATTCAAGCTACTTAAGCATAAAAAAAGACCCTTATGAGTCCTTATGAATGCTAGTTATGGTTTATGACTTGCTTTTTCAAGTGCCCTCGTCGGGACTTGAACCCGAGACCTCTCCCTTACCAAGGGAGTGCTCTACCGCTGAGCTACAAGGGCAATTTTAAAGTGGGCCGGGTTGGATTTGAACCAACGTAGGCAGAGCCAGCGGATTTACAGTCCGCCCCCTTTAACCACTCGGGCACCGACCCCCACTATTTGAACTTATCAGTTAATGGACACTTTGTGTGAAATTGTTTTGGTTTTTTTGTTTCTTTCTAGATAGCATTTGTAAAGAAAAGACTTTATTGATGATGAATATTTTATTGATAAATGGACCAAATCTAAATCTTTTGGGCACTAGAGAACCTGAAATATATGGTAATAAAACATTGAATGATATAGAAAAAGATTTAATTAAAGTTGCTAATGAAAAAAGTATTAATCTTGAATGTTTTCAAAGTAATCACGAAGGAGAAATAGTAGATAAAATTCAGGAGTCTGTAAAAAGTATCCAAGGTATTCTTATAAATGCTGGCGCTTTTACTCATACCTCGATTTCTATTCGTGATGCTTTAATTGGATCAAAAATTCCTTTTGTAGAGTTACATATTTCAAATATTTTTAGTAGAGAAGATTTTCGTAAAGAATCTTTTCTTACAGATAAAGCTATAGGAATTATTAGTGGATTTGGCATATCAAGTTATTCCTTAGCTCTTGAAGGAATTATTGGATATTTAATTAGTAAGGATTAAATGCTAGTCGATTTTAAAAGGCCTACTTCTCATATTAAATATTTATCTTCATTTACCTCAGATGAGTGGATCAAACTCGCATTATCTAATCCAATTGATATTCTTATTGACCATGCTCATTGTGAAAGAAAAGCAGCAGGAGTAGCTATTCAATTGATGTTTAGATATCCATCAGAATCAAATCTGGCAGAAGTTCTAAGTCCAATAGCAAGAGAGGAATTAGAGCATTTTGAAAAAATACTTTATTTTTTAAAGGATCTTGGGCATTCTCTTGATTCCTTGAAGCCGCCTCCATATGGAGCTGAATTGTCCAAGAATATAAGAAAGGAAGAGCCCAATAGAATGCTTGATAGTTTCTTAATAGCAGGACTTATTGAAGCAAGAAGTCATGAAAGATTAAGCTTGCTTGCGCTGAATTCTGAAGATAAATCGTTTAAATCCCTTTATGATTCTCTGCTTGAGAGCGAGGCAAGACATTTCGGAGTTTACTGGAAACTAGCGCAAACTAAATTCTCTAAAAATCAAACTTTCAAAAGATTAGAGGAATTGTCTGAAATTGAGTCATCAATACTAGCTGAAACTTTTTTATTGCCAAGGGTACATAGCTAAAGTTCATAAAATAAAAATGATAATAAACAAGTTTTTAAGTTTACTTAATCGATATAAAACCGATTTACCAACATTCACCATCGTTGGTGTAGGCCCTGGAGATCCATCGCTTTTAACAATTGCTGCTGTGGATGCAATAAAAAAAGCGAAAGTTATAGTTTTCCCAATATCAGATGATAATAAAAAGAGTTTCGCTGCGGAAATAGTCAAGAAATACACCAAATTTAAAAAAAATATCCCTATCATCTTTCCAATGGCTAGGAAGGATTTTGATCCAGATGAAATATGGTCCAATGCTGTAGAAACAATTGTAAAATTTTTACAAAATGGCGAATCAGTTGTTTTACTTTGTCTTGGAGATACTTCACTATTTGCTAGTTCTTCTAATATTTTGAGGTTAATAAAAAATAATCATGCTGAAATTATTACCAAAACAATACCTGGCATTTCCTCTATTTCAGCAGCAGCAGCTTTGAATGATTTTGATTTGGTAAAAAAAGGCGAGACATTGATCATCAAAGAATGCCCTTCTTCAGAATCTGAATTAACAACCCTAATTAGGGAAAGTAAGGCAAATAATACGGTATTGGCCATTATGAAAGTTGGCAAAAGATGGAATTTAGTCAGGGAAATTTTAAAAAAAGAGGATATCATCAATACAACATTAATAGCTTTAAGTGTTGGGATGCCTGATCAAATTATTCAATATGCATCACAATATAAAAAGGCATTTATGCCTTATTTTTCTTTGATTTTGATAAGGTTCGATTAATGAAAAAAAAAGAAAAAATTGTTGAAAATCAATTTACATGGCCAATTTGTAAGGATCTATTATTTCTTGTTCTCGAAGATAGGGTTAGTGATGTTTTTGTTTGTGAATTGGTTTGGGAAAGACTTTTTTATAATAAAGAAATCTCCATAAATGATTGGGCCTTTAGCGCATTAACCCCTTCTTATTGGTCAGAAAAATTTGAAAAAGCTCCTCAAATCATTTCAGAGCGGCCAGCCTCAATACATTTGACTCGATCAATTCCAAAAGAATATAAACAGGGATTGAAAAATTTTCTTAATTTTAAAGGTTATGAGATTAATGAACTCTATCCAAGAAGAACTAGAAGAGCGACGGCAGTAAATTGGTTGATTTATTGGGCGATTGAGAATGATTGTTTTTCAAAAGATAGTGGATTAATGCCAAGTCCTAGTTCACCCCCTGTTACTCCAGTTAAAGGACATTTTGGCGATCCAGAAATTAAATAAGTTTTTTGAAAAAGGTAAATGATTCTATTAAAGGTATAGTTGTAATGGATACTACTTTCTTTGGAGAGAAGAATTGATTCTTCCTACAATAGCAATTATCGGAAGACCTAACGTTGGGAAATCTACCTTAGTTAATCGTCTTTGCCAAAGTAATGATGCAATAGTATTTGATAAGCCTGGTGTTACAAGAGATAGAACTTATCAAAATGCTTCATGGGGAGGTAAGGATTTTCAAATAGTTGATACAGGAGGTTTAGTTTTTGATGATGATAGTGAATTTCTCCCAGAGATAAGGACACAAGTTTTCTTAGCTCTAGAAGAGGCTTCACTCGCGTTGCTGGTGGTAGATGGGAATCAAGGCGTTACTGATGGTGATTTATCAATAGCAAAATGGTTAAGAAACTCAAGCTTTAAAACTATTGTTGCTGTTAATAAATGCGAATCGACTACTCTAGGAATATCCCTAGCTTCGGAGTTCTGGAAATTAGGATTGGGCGAACCTAACCCTGTTTCGGCTATTCATGGTTCAGGTACTGGAGATCTTTTAGATCTCGTTATTGGCGAACTCCCTGAAAATAATATCCAGGATGATGAAGAAAAGATAATGATGTCAATTATTGGTAGGCCTAATGTTGGTAAATCAAGTTTGTTAAATTCAATCTGTGGAGAAAAAAGAGCAATAGTTAGTGATATTAGTGGAACAACAACTGATTCAATAGATACGCTTATTAAAAAAGGAGATAATCATTGGAAAATTATTGATACTGCAGGGATTAGAAGAAAGAAAAATGTCAAATATGGCACTGAATTCTTTGGTATTAATAGGGCTTTTAAATCAATAGATAGAAGTGATGTTTGTGTTTTAGTCATAGATGCTATAGATGGAGTAACTGATCAAGACCAGAAGCTGGCTGGGCGAATAGAAGAACAAGGCAGAGCTTGCATAATTGTTATTAATAAATGGGATCTTGTAGAAAAAAATAGTTCAACAATTTATCAAGTAGAAAAAGAACTTAGATCTAAACTTTATTTTTTACACTGGTCAAAAATGATTTTTATATCTGCCCTAACTGGTCAAAGAGTTGATAACATTTTTGAGCATGCTCTTAATGCTGTAAATCAACATAGAAGAAGAGTTACAACATCTGTAGTTAATGAAGTACTTAAAGAATCAATTAGTTGGAAAAGTCCTCCAACGAAGAGAAGCGGCAAGCAAGGTAGGCTTTATTACGGTACTCAAGTAAAGAACAAACCTCCCACTTTTACTCTTTTTGTAAATGATCCTAAATTATTCGGAATAACTTATAGAAGATATATTGAAAAACAAATTAGAGTAAATTTAGGCTTCGAAGGCACACCCCTCATTTTACTTTGGAGAGGAAAACAGCAAAGAGCTTTAAATAAAGAAGTCGAAAGAGAAAATATTGAGTTAATTCAAAAAAATTTATGAATTTGCTTACCAAATTTTCCGTTGGTCAATACGTATATGGTAATAGAAGTTGGCTAAGAATTATAGATAGTAGATTAAAAATAATTATGGTAATGATATTTTTAATCACTCCAATTTGGGCAGGTCCAATTTGGAGATTGAGTTTAGTTGGTTTTTTACTATTTATTACTTTTTTAAGTTTATTGCCATCTAGAGTATGGTGGCGATCATTATTTTTTCTCTCTTGTTTGTCACTATTAGTTGGATGTATATCAATACTTGCCTCGTCTGATATTCAATCTCTTGATGGCTACTTAAGAAATCCCAATGAGTTGGAAGTAGTACTGGAAAGCCAAAAAGAATGGAATATTTTGCAAATTCCTTCGCAGAAGATATGGTTTATTAATTTTGGTCCCTACAACTTATCAAGAAAAGCCTTTGAACTAGGAATAAAAACCTCCACTTTGATATTCACTGTTATTCATAGTGTGAATTTGATGCTTTTAACCACATTGCAGGAAGACATTGTATGGGGATTAAGTTGGTTTATGTATCCATTAAGAAAGATTGGATTGCCAACTACTAAGTGGCTTTTTCAGTTGTTAATTGCATTACGTTTTATTCCCCTAGTGCAGGAAGAACTTCAAAATATCATTAAATCAGTATCAGTTAGATCAATTAATTTTCGAAATTTAGGATTAAAGAAATCATTTAATGTTTTGTTAATCTTAGTGGAAAGGCTATTTCAAAATATATTTCTGAGAATTGATCATGGAGCAGAATCATTACTCTCAAAGAAAAAAATTATTATAAAAACCAATAGATTTAGAACTTTTTATCCTTCAAAATCTCTCAATGTAATTGTTAATACATTATCGATTTGTTTTATTTGCATAGCAATTTTTCTTAGAAAACTGTATGGTGCATTATAAATAACACAATATTTTAGGTTTGAGTTCTGAGCGTTATTTAAACCATCCAACATTTGGTATGTTGTACCAAGTTTCTCCTGGAAATGATGGGAGAGATATTTATGCGACTTTATACGCTCAAAAAATGTTTTTCTTGGTAGAAGTTCGACAGAGAGAAGTTTTTTTTGAAGTCATACCTTATTTAGATGCCCGCAATCAGGCCGAATTAAACCTTCAAAAAGCCAGAAGAAAAGGATCTGAAGAACTATCTAAATGGGAGAATTTATTTACGCAAACTTTCTTATAAAAGGTGAATCCTGCAAATTATTTAAAAATAAAAAATAAAATACCATCAAATGTAAATATTCTTGCGGTAAGTAAAGGATTTAAAAGTCAAGAAATCAAGACTATTCAAAATTTAGGTCAGAACGATTTTGGTGAAAGTAAGGTTCAAGAGGCGCTTGAAAAACAATTAAACTTAAAAGATCTTAAACAAATAAATTGGCACTTTATTGGAAGAATACAAAGTAATAAAATAAGAAAAATAGTTCAAAATTTTAAATATATTCATTCAGTAGATTCATTTGAAAAGTTGCAAAAGATTTCTAATATTTCACGTGAAGAGATGAAAAATCCATTAATAATGTTGCAGGTTAAGTTGAGTGATGACCCAACTAAAGGAGGTTTTAATCCTGAATTTTTAATTTTGAAATGGAGAGAAATTCAAGAGTTGAAAAATATTTCATTAACTGGTTTGATGACTATCAATCCTAAAGGACTTAGCTCTAAAGAAAATTCAGGGTTGTTCAAAAAATGTCGTGCTCTAGCTGATTCTCTACAACTATCAGATTGTTCCATGGGGATGTCGGGTGATTGGGAGGAAGCTATTGACGCTGGATCAACTTGGTTAAGATTAGGATCATTGATTTTTGGAAGCAGATCTTAATTAGTTATTTTTTTATAAAAATCTTATCTATAAACTTGCAGTAAAGTTCAACTAACGTTATTTAAGTATAGGTAGTTTATTCATTTAAAAAATGAATTTATTACTCAAGGTTCTTAAACCTTAGTAATCAATTTCAAGAGGATTTAAAAGGTGTCACTTATTTCTAGATTAAAGGCAGTTGTTGCAGGGGATGAGTATCTCGATGATGATTTTGATGAGTTGGATTATCCTTCAGAGGATGAATTAAATGATATTAATAATTTCAAACAAAATCCAAAGAATGCAAATGCCCTTGCAAATTCAAATCCATTCGATTTTATGAATAACAACAGATCATCAAAAGTAGTTGGTATGCCTGGAATCTCAAATTCATCCTCAGAAGTAAGCTTAATGGAACCAAGAAGTTTTGATGAGATGCCTCAAGCTATACAAGCATTAAGAGAAAGAAAAACTGTAATTCTCAATTTAACTATGATGGATCCTGATCAAGCTCAAAGAGCGGTTGATTTTATTGCTGGGGGCACATATGCAATTGATGGGCATCAAGAGAGAGTCGGTGAAAGTATTTTTCTTTTTGCTCCAAGTTGTGTAAATGTAACTAGTTCTTCCCCAGAAGAAGCATCTCCATCTTCTGGGTCTACAGAAAATACACCACAATATAGTTTGGGCAAAAATACTACACCTGAACCAGCATGGGGTAATTCTAAATTAAGTGCTTATTCATGATTAATCTGTGAAAGATAAAATTGCGATTATTGGTTTTGGAAATATTGCAAGTGCTATAGTTACTCCTCTATTAGATAGCAAATTAATTCAGCCAGAGAATGTTTTTTGTGCTGTAAAAACAGAAAAAAGTTTAGAAAACATAAAAAAAAATTATAAACATAATATAAACGTTTATAAATCAGGTTCTAAAGAGTCAAAAATAATTTGGGATTGTCAAAATATACTTCTTTCGATAAAACCCCAACAATTAAATGATATAAGTGAGGCCCATCATATAAAAAATAAGGACAATTTAATAGTTTCAATTCTTGCGGGAGTTTCAATAAATAGACTTACTCAAAAGTTTCCTAATCATAAATGTGTGAGGGTGGTTACAAATATTCCAATAACTATTAGAAAAGGTTTAACAGGGATTTCTTGGGGAGAAGAAATTACAGAAGATCAGAAACAATTTACAAAAAAATTATTTGAAAGTTCCAGTAAAATTTATGAATTTACTGAAGATTACCTTGATATATTTTTAGCTTTAACTTCATCGGGTCCTGCAATTATAGCTTTAATTATAGAAGCATTAAGTGATGGAGGATTAAGCGGGGGATTACCAAAAATAATTTCAGAGGAACTTGTTATGGAAATGATACTAGGGACTATTTGTCTAATAAAGGAAAATAAACTTACTACTTCTGAGCTTAAAAATTTAGTAACCTCTCCAGGTGGAACAACTATTTCTGCTTTAAGGGTTTTAGAAAAAAAGAGTGTAAGGTCAGCATTAATGGAATCAATAGTTTCAGCTAGTAATAGAAGTAAAGAGTTTCGTTAGGTTTTTCAATTATCTTTTAAGTCAATATAAACTTTTTCAAGTAAATTTATATTTTTAGCAATTGTATATCTCTCAAGAATACGTTTTCTAGCTTTTTCTCCAAGATCTTTTGTAAATGAGGGGTGTTCTACAAGAATTGGGATTATAGTTTTTAATTGTGCAGCCACATTATCAGTTGAAATTACTATTCCTGCTCCATTATCTAAAACTTCACCATCAGCGCCTGCATCTGTAGCTACACAAGCAGTACCAGCAGACATGGCCTCTAGAAGTGATAATGATAAACCTTCTACTAAGCTTGGTAAGAAAAATACTTCTGCTATTTGCATTATTGCTATCCTAGTTTCTAAATCTAATTCGGCACCCCACCAAATTAATTTCTCATTACCAAGGTTAGAAAAACTATTTTCAAGTGTTGGCTTCATTGGTCCATCCCCAACAATAACTAATTTGCAATTTTGAGTTTTTGTCTGGCGCCAAGAGCGTAAAAGTGCCTCGATATTTTTCTCATTTGCAATCCTTCCCATATATAAAAAGATTCTTTCATCCCCAAGCTTGTTTTTTACCTGATCATATTTTTTACTTTTTTTGTAAAAAGGTCTCCAAATATTTTCATCAACGCCGTTTGGAATAATTATTTGTTTTACTTTAGGTACTCCTAATTTCTCAAGAACATTTTTTTGAGGTTCAGAAAAAATAATTATTTTATCGAACTTTGCTAAAGAGGGAGCATAAAGTTGATATGTTAATTGTTGAGTGCTCGCAGTTAGATTTCTATTTTTTGCATCAAATGGTGGATGAAATGTTCCTATAAGAGGAACATTAATTTCATTACAAAGCTCTGGAAGTCTAAAGTCTAAAGGAGATAAAGTTAGGCTTGCATGTACTATGTCAGGTTTTAATCTTTCCAATGATAGCCTTAATTCTTTTTCTGCCCTTGGCGAGGGTATTGTATAAACTTGAGATTTAATTAAATATGGGAGACTTACATCAGGATCGTTTGCAAGAAATAATGGGTTTGATGAATTTGAACTAGAGGGATTGTCGAAATGAATAAAACTAATTTTATGCCCTCTGGCCTTTAATTCCTCAGTAGTTGAATTACCGTAAGTTACATTCCCACAAAAAGGGGATTTTTTTCCCAACCAGGCAATATGAACCACATTAATTGAATAACTATTTATTAAGTTAACAGGCAAAGGCGCCATGATCATATTTTTTAGATTTTTTAATGCTTCATGAAAATGCTAACTATATATTTCTCTCAACATTTTTAGTGAAGATAGATCCTTCTCTAATTGAGTAGAGATCCATGTCTCAATAATGAATAATATTTTAAGCCAGACTTTTTTGGGACCCAACAAATCTCCATTAGATTTTATTGGTAATTCTGGGAAAAGAAGTCTCTGTAATAGAGCAACTTCAGATGCATTTATTTTTAGATTACTTTGTGGATCTTCTATGGATGAAAACCCTTCACTTGGCAAATAATAACAACTCCATTCCCAATTTCCTAAAGGTGGAATAATAGGTTCTCCAGTTTTACAACAATGATGAATTGGTAAATTAATTCCCCCGATGGCTAATAGATGGATTAAAGATTGAATACTCATTGAGAGCATTTTAATATCTTCTTCTTGAGACTCTTTATATAAATAAATCCTATCAAGATGTGCAAGAACGCAAGATAAATAGTCTTGTTGCTTGTCATTATTACCTACTAATAAAAATGTTAATTCAGTTATTGCTTGTGCGGCAGCAAGACATTCAATATTTTTCCCTAGACCAGAATAGCTTTTTAATATTTTAATTTGACGTACAGATTTAAGATTTCTTTTCCCAAAAATCTGCAGACTTAAATAAGTTAAAGGAGTAGCTGCGGCAAGACTACTTTTAGGACGCCTAGCACCAGGTACCGCTAATCTAACAACCCCTTGCTCATCGGTAAGGATAGTTATTAATCTATCATTCTCGCCTAATGGAGAAGCTTTAATACAAAGACCTTTAAGTCTGCACTCACCAGAACTTGACATTTAAACAACGTTTACTTCTTCAAAAATTTCACAAAAATTGGAAGTTCCCACGCAACTAATTCCATTATCAAATAAATCAATTACCTGAGTCAGTTTTTTTATGCCACCTACAACTTTTATTTGATTTTGTGAACCTGTTATTTTTAGTATTTGGGGGACATCATTAGATGTAAGAGGAGATCCAAACCCGTCCCCGAATTGAAAATTTTTTATTCCTAATTCCAAACATATTTCTATCGCATTAATCAAAACTTCTTCTTGTAGTTTTGATTGATTTATGATTATTGAAACTGGTAATCCAGATAATTTAACTTGCTCAATTTCAGCAGCGAAAGTATCTAAATTTCTTTTGGATATATTGATAAAGTTTGGGATATATTCAATTCCTTTTGCACCCTTATCTTTTGCAAAACAAACTAATTCTTCAATAAATGAAACTGGTAAATCTGCTAAAGGGTAAGAAATAAGTGCGTTTATATCCGCACTGTAATTACCCAAACATTTTTTAAGATCAGTTAAATAATTTAGTGAAGTAGAAATATTTTTGATATTATATTTTCTTATTAAATCGCAATTCACACAGAAATCTTCCCATGATAAATAAGGGTTAATAATAATCGCATGAATTTTCTCGTTTAATTCATATTCAATATTGGGCATTTAAAACTTATTTAGATTGAATCAATCCATAACCTCCATGATTCCTTTTATATATAACTTGAAGTTCATTATTTTTCTTGTTTCGAAAAACATAAAAATCATGATCAATTAGATCTAATTGTTTTCTTGCTTCGTCTGATGAAATTGGAGTCATTTCAAAGTATTTATTTTTTATAGATGGCTCAGGCAGACTTGCTTCAGTTCCTTCTTTAAAAAAAGCTTTATCTAAAAAATTTGATTCCATACTCTCAATTGGTAAAGAATCTTTATTTTTAAATTGTTTATTATGGATTGTTTTATTGTTTCTTTCTTTGTATTTGCGTAATTTTCTACAAAGTTTATTTGAAACTAAATCAATGCTTGAGTATAGATTTTCAGTTTTTTCTTCAGCTCTAATTACGGTACCATTTGCAAAAATAGTAACTTCTGCAGTTTGGAACGAGACTTTTGGATTCTTTTCAATTGAAAGGTGTATGTCAGCTTCTTTAACGATATCCTTATAGTGATGTGTTGCTTTTTCTATCTTAGCCTCAGTATATTCTTTTAATGCTCCAGTGAGCTCAAGATTCTTTCCATGGATTAAAATTTTCATAACAAATCTTAAAATATTTACTTACTTTCTAAATCTACTTAAATATGGATAATAGAACAGCAATAATTAAACAACCTGATAATATTTCTTCTTTTAATGATGTTTATAAATTACAAAAAGAATATCAGGAGGCATTGATTTTAGATAATTCTAACCCTGATTTTATTTGGATAGGGGAGCATCAACTCTGTTATACATTGGGGAGAGGATCTAATAACGATAATTTACTTTTTTCTCTAAATGATGCTGAATATGATGTTTTTAAGATTGATAGAGGTGGTGAGGTAACTTGTCATATGCCAGGACAATTAGTAACGTATTTGGTTTTAGATTTGAAAAATTTTAATAAAGATTTAAATTGGTACTTAAGAAAAATTGAAGAAATTATTATAAAAATCCTTGGAGCTTTTAATATAGATTGTCACTCTAGAAAAGGGTTTACTGGTGTTTGGATAGGAAATAAGAAAATCGCATCAATTGGAATTGGGTGTAAAAGATGGATTACGATAAATGGATTTTCAATCAATATTGACTGCGAATTAGAAAACTTTAATAAGATTGTTCCTTGCGGAATAGAAAATTGTCTTATGGCAAATATGATTGATTACAACAAAAATTTAAATATTCAAAAAGTCAAGAGAATTGTTAAAAAAACCATCGAGGAAGAATTTAATTTTGATTTTATATCAAAATAGAAATTAAAATTTCAAAATCAATTTAATATGGGTGATTTAGCGTATTGGCCTGCAGCCAAACCTCTTTCTAAAAAAAATACATTTGCCAAAAATAGAGATTTTATTAAGAACCTTGATCATATAGATCAAATTTGGGAAAAATTAAAATTTAAGTGTGGTGATACTTTAGCTGTTTGCGATTTAAGAGGGAAATACAAAGAAAAATTTTCTTATTCTCAGCTAGCTGATTTAATAACAAAAGTCTCTTTTTCTTTCGAAAATTATGGTTTAAAAAAGGGGGATGTAGTTACTGTAATATCTGAAAATTCTCCAAGATGGCTAGCAGTAGATCAAGGCTTAATGCGTTTAGGAGCTATAAATGCAGTGAGAGGTATTAATTCTCCTTCAGTAGAATTAGACTATATTATTGGGCACTCTAATTCAGTAGGACTAATAGTTCAATCTAAGGAAATTTGGCTAAAGTTAAACAACAAAGAAGAATTAAAAAAAAGACTCAAATTTATAATTAATTTAGAAGATGAACAATCTGAAAGTTTAATTAGTTGGAGTACATTCATAAGTTCAGTAGAAAAAGAAAATTCACAAAATAATAATCTTGAAAAATTTAATCCAGAAATTGATGACGTCGCTACTATCCTTTACACTTCTGGGACGACCGGAAAACCTAAAGGTGTGCCTTTGACTCATGCAAATTTTTTACATCAAATAATCAATTTAGCCTATATCGCTGATCCAGAACCTGGAACCTCTGTATTAAGCGTTTTGCCTATCTGGCATTCATATGAGAGAAGTGCTGAATACTTCTTTTTTTCATGCGGTTGTTCTCAATACTATACAATTCCAAAATTTCTTAAAGATGATATTACACAAATAAAACCTGTTGTCATGGCTACTGTACCGAGACTATGGGAAGCAATACATGATGGTTTTTTTCAGGCTTTGAAAAAAATGCCTTCCAAAAAGCAAAAACTTATTAAGTTTTTGATAAGTAATAGTTCCGTTTTTAAAAGAAGTCTTAGAAAGACAAGAAATATAGATATAAATCAAATAACTTTTAAATCAAAAATCCCCTTACTGGGTTCTGTTATTAGTCGATACCCTTTACATAAATTGTCTACTATTTTTTTATGGCCGAATATTCTTAGACAACTATGTGGAGAAAAACTGAAATTTCCCATCAACGGTGGAGGTGCATTGCCAGAACATGTAGATCTTTTTTTTGAATCTTTAGGTGTAGATGTTTTGGTGGGATATGGACTCACAGAAACTAGTCCAGTATTAACTTGTAGGAGAAGAGAATTAAATGTTAGAGGATCATCTGGGCAGCCCCTTTCATTTACTGAAATCAAAATAGTGAATGATGATAAAAAAAAGATACTGAAGTTCAGAGAAGTCGGGAAAATTCTTGTTAGGGGGCCGCAAGTAATGAAAGGTTATCTTAATAATGAAATAGCTACAAATGATGTTTTATCCAAGGATGGTTGGTTTGATACTGGTGATCTAGGTTTTCTAATACCAAATGGTTCTCTCTTTATAACCGGAAGAGCCAAGGATACAATAGTGCTATCAAGTGGTGAAAATATAGAACCGAATCCCCTAGAGATTGAAATTCTTAGTTCTGAATTTATTAATCAGATTCAATTAGTAGGACAAGATAAGAAATGTTTAACAGCTCTCGTAGTTCCTAATGTCGAATTGGTTAAAAGCAAGTTTTTGGAAGAAGACCTTTCAAAATTAAACCTGAATAAGAAAATTGGTACATTTTTCAAATCACAAATTAATAATTTGCTTAAAAGTCGATTAGGAGCAAGATCAGAAGAACAAATATTAGATTGTTATTTTGTTGATGCCTTTACTCTAGAAAATGGGTTATTAACACAAACTCTTAAACAAAAAAGAAA
>CACBBE010000019.1 GCA_902537395.1 uncultured Synechococcaceae cyanobacterium | reverse complement strand
AGCAATAGATGCTGATTTTATAGGATTAGGAGTTAATGCACTAGATTATTCTGGTTATCCAGATTGCAGACCTGACTACATTAAAAAATTTCAAGAATTAGCAGATTTAGCCAATAAAAGAGGAAGAGAAAATAATCCAATAAAACTTTGGACACCACTAATAGATTTAAATAAAGAGGAAATTATTAAATTAGCTTTTGATAATCATGTCCCTTTAGATAAAACATGGAGTTGTTATTCGGGTAATTCAAAACCATGCGGTAAGTGTGATAGCTGCAGAATTAGAAATGCCGCTTATGAAAAATGGCTTAATAACAAAAATAAAAAATGAAAATAAAAAAAATAATTCTAGAAAAATGGATAGATCCAGCACTGATTACGCATCATCTAACAAAAAAATTCGGAGATAAAGGATTAGCTTGGCTAGACAGTGATGGCAAAGAAAATGGGGAATGGTCAATAATAGGAATTAAACCAAAAAAAATAATCCAATCAAGAGATATCAATAACTTAGACAAAACTAATAATCCATTTAACAATTTAAAAAATATTGAAAAAGGATTTTGGATCGGATGGTTAAGTTATGAAGCTGGAGTTTACATAGAACCCAAAAACCCATGGCGAAAATCTAATATGGCAACTTTATGGATTGCATCATATGATCCAATCATTAAATGTAATCTTATAAAAAAAGAAATCATTATCGAAGGCACAAACTCATCTGAACTAAGGAATTATAAAAACATAATCAACAATATAAAAAATATTAAAGAAGAAAATATTATTAAAACAAATTTGAATTTTGATTTTTCAAAAATAAATTTGGACGAAATGGCTGAAAAATTTCAGAAAAATGTTCTAAAATTGAAAAAATTAATTTCCCTAGGGGATATATTTCAAGCAAACCTAACCACTAAATGCGAAATTGAATCTTCCAAAAACTATAATCCTCTGGATATTTATTTGAAAATAAGAAAGAAATTAAGAGCTCCCTTTGGAGGAATAATAATAAATAATGATAATTATAAAGAGGCTGTATTATCTACCTCGCCAGAAAGATTTATAAAAATAGATAATAAAAATTTTGTAGAATCAAGACCTATCAAAGGAACTAGATCCAGAGATAAGGATTTGAATCAAGACGCACTTAATGCTATCGATTTAATAACGAACGAAAAAGATAGAGCCGAAAATATTATGATTGTTGACCTAATAAGAAATGATTTAAGTAAAGTTTGCGAAACAGGAAGTATTATGGTGCCAGAAATACTAAAACTTGAAAGTTTCTTAAAAGTTCATCATCTAACTTCAGTCATTAGAGGCAAATTAAAAAAAGACAAGAACTGGATTGATTTACTAAAAGCTTGTTGGCCTGGGGGCTCTATAACTGGAGCACCTAAATTAAGATCATGCCAGAGACTTTTTGAATTAGAAGAATGTGAACGCGGACCATACTGTGGCTCATTTTTGAAGCTTGACTGGAATGGAGAGTTTGACAGCAATATACTAATAAGATCATTTTTAATTAAAGACAAAAAAATCAATATATATGCTGGTTGCGGTATAGTTATCGACTCAAACCCTGAAGAGGAAACTAATGAACTAAAGTGGAAACTTTTACCGTTAATTGATTCACTAAAATGATTGAAACATTAGGCTGGCACAAGAATCAATGGTTGGATATTGATAGAATATTTATTGCTGCTAATAATAGAGGATTAAAATTTGCTGATGGTATATTTGAAACTATTTTAATAAAAGAAAACAAACCTATTCTTTTTGATGAACATCTGAAAAGGTTAGAAAAAAGTAGCAAAATTTTAAATATAAATCCTAAAATAAATAAAGTAACTTTGAGACAACTTATTAACGATGGAATTGAAAAGTTATCGCTTAAAAATGATCAATTTGCTTCAGTAAGAATAAACTATAGCCGAGGAACTAATGAAGGCCGAAAGCTAACAATTGATAGCACTTCAGAGACAAAAGATATGGATAATTTATGGCTTGAGTTCTATAGAATCAAACCAAATTTTAATCCGATAAGCGTTTGCATTAGTCAAACGGAAAAAATAAATGAATTCAGTCTTATAAATAAATGCAAAACATTTGCATATAATCAGGCAATACAAGTTTTGACAGAAGCTAATGAAAAATCATTTGATGATACTATCCTTTTGAATACGTCAGGTGAACTTTGTTGTGGAAGTACATTTAATCTTCTAATTAAAAGAAATAATCAATGGATAACTCCTAGAAAGGAGAGCGGCTGTTTAGAGGGGATTATGGTTTCTAAAGCTTTAAAATTAAAAATTGTAAAAGAAGAATTAATTCCTCCAGAATTTCAAAATGGAGACATAATAGTCGGAATTAATAGCTTATCTTGCAGACAAATTAATCAAGTTAATGATTTAAAGCTTAAACCTAAATTCGATCCAATTTACTTTTGGGATTTATTATATAATTGAACTTTATTAATATCTGGTAAATAGACATCAGATACTTTAGTTATATTGTTATTGACCTTAAATTCAACAATTTTTCCAATAATGATAATTGATGGAGCTAAAAATTCTTTATCTTTGATTTTATCTGCGAGATTATCTAAATTCTCTATAAAACATTTTTGATTTTTCAAAGTAGCCTCCTGAATTACAGCGCATTTTGTATTCTTACATAATCCGCCTAAAATTAATTCCTCTACAATAAATTCAATATTTTTTATACCCATAAAAATAACTAAGCTATCTGATGATTTAGCTAAATCTCTCCAATTCACTGTCTTTTTTCCCTTATCTACACGCTCATGTCCAGTGACAAAAGTTACGGAACTCGCAGCATCTCTATGGGTTAGTGGAATACCAAAATATGTGGGGGCAGCTATCCCAGAAGTAATACCAGGAACGATTTCAACTGAAATTCCATTTTTTTCTAAAATCGATACCTCTTCACCACCTCTAGAAAAAACGAATGGATCTCCCCCTTTAAGCCTTACAACATTTTTGCCTTCTTTTGCTAATTTCAAAATAAGAGCATTAGTTTCAGTCTGAGGTACAGAACACTTCCCAGCTCTTTTCCCTACATGAAAAATTTCAGTATTTTTTCCAGCCTCTTTTGTTATTGCATCCGGGATTAAAGCATCATGAACTAATGCATCACAATTTTTTATTAGGCGCAAAGCTTTAAGAGTTAAAAGCTCAGGGTCACCAGGACCTGCTCCAACTAAATAAACAATGCCGGGCACATTAATCTCCATTAACAAGTATGGTAGTAGAAGTTAATCGCAATGAAGGTAAATATTGTGAAAGAAAGTTTATTAAAACCAAATAAAAAATTTACTCTCCTAAGTGCGTTTATTACTCTTCTAAATGATCGTTTAAGTGAAAGTATACTTTTGCCTATATTACCCTCTTTTGTTTTACTTTTTGACTCTAAAGCAAGTACATATGGTTTACTATCATGCACTTACCAATTAGCTCAATTTACAGCTTCTCCTTTTATAGGAATTATGAGTGATAGATATGGTAGAAGACCTGTCACTCTTTTTTGTATTACGGGTTCAGTAATAGGAATATCAATATTATCTTTTACGGTTCTTTTTAATTGGTCAAATTCAATAGCCTCTATCCCGTTATTTTTATTATTTATAGCAAGACTAATTGACGGTTTAAGTGGGGGGACTGCAGCTACTGCAACAACAATTCTTGCAGACATTTCAAGCCCTGAAAAAAGAGCAAAAACATTTGGTCTTATTGGTGTAGCTTTTGGTTTAAGTTTTTTCTTAGGTAATATTTTTGTTGTAATTTTTGCAAAAAATACAAATAATAATTTTATTATTCCAGTTCTGATTGCCTCAATCATTCCAATAATAAATTTCCTCCTTGTATTTTTTTACTTACCAGAAACCAAGCCTAATAGTAACTCAAATAGATCAAAAACTATTTTAAAAAACCCTTTAAAAGAGCTTTTTACAGTTTTCAAAGAAGAAAAGATTAGAAAATTATCATTAGCTTTTTTTATTTACTTCATTGCTTTTACTGGATTGACCAATATCCTTATATTTTTCCTTCAAGAATCTTTAAACTGGACGACCAAAGCATCAAGTGGAACGCTTGTTGTAGTAGGAATCATTGCAATTATCGTTCAGGGAGGACTCATTGGGCCTCTGGTAAAGCAATTTGGCGAAATGCGATTAACACTCATCGGATCAGGATTCATTCTTGTGGCATGTAGTCTTTTAATAACTGCTCCAAAAGAAAATGCGACAATGAATATTTATTCAGCTGTCTCATTTTTAGCCGTTGGGGCAGGTTTAATTACGCCCACCTTAAGAGCACTAATATCAAAGAAATTAGATGTTGATAAACAAGGATCAATTTTAAGTAATCTTCAAGGTCTACAGAGTCTTGGAGGAGTTTTAGGAATTGCAATGGCAGGAAGGGTTTATGATAGTTTTGGTCCTAAATCACCTTTTATAGCTGGTTCCGTTATCTTACTTTTCATGATATACCTTATTGCAGAGGGCAAAAGTAATAATTCTTTTAACAATCAAAAATCAAAAGTACTTTTATGAAAAGCCAGGCTGATTTTTTTATTAATAGAGAATTAAGTTGGATCGAATTCAATAAAAGAGTACTCCTAACTGGCATGGAAAAGGAGTACAAAATCCTAGACAAAGTAAAATTTTGTTCAATTTTTAGTAATAATTTAGATGAATTTTTTATGGTAAGGGTAGCTTCATTAAAAGCTCAAGTTGAAGCAGGAATTACTAAAAAAAGTATTGACGGGCTTACCCCTAAAGAGCAATTAACAAAAATCAACAAAGAAGTAAAAAAATTAACTACTCTTCAGGAAAGCTATATAAATAATGAATTAAATAATGAATTAAAAGAAAAAGGTTTAATTCTAAAAAAATATAAGGACCTAAGTGAAAATCAAAAAAATTGGTGTAATAACTTCTTTACTTCGTCTATTTTCCCTTTATTAACTCCATTAGTTGTTGATCCAGCACATCCATTTCCTTTTATAAGTAATTTAAGCCTAAATTTAGCAGCTCTAATAAGGGATGGAGAAGATTCTAAAAATCAGTTTGTCAGAATAAAAATACCAACAAAAAATACAAATAGATTTATACAAATTCCTAATGAAATTATTCAAAATGGTGATGAAGATAAATATTTTTTCTTAAGTGTTGAAGATTTAATTGGGAATAATATAAATACTTTATTTAACGGAATGGAATGCATAAATTACTCTTTTTTTAGAGTGACAAGGGATGCAGATTTAGAATTAAAAGAACTTGAAGCTGATGATCTTCTTTTAGCAGTTGAACAAAGTTTGCAAAAGAGAAGATTAGGTGGAGATGTAGTTAGATTAGAAGTTGAATCGAATATGCCAGAAAATATCCTAAAACCATTAATTGAAAGTATCTCAATACAAGAAGAATATGTATACTTTTGCAAAAGTTTATTAGGCCTTGACGATTTAAATCAACTGACAAAAATTAATAGAGATGATTTAAAAGAAAATCTACTCATTGGGAAAACTCACCCACAATTAAAAAATTTAGGTTTATCTTCAGACAATGATCTCATTTCTATATTTCAGTTACTAAGAAAAAAGAATATTCTGCTTCATCATCCCTACCACTTATTTAAAACTTCAGTTGAAGAATTTATAAACAAAGCAGCTGATGATCCACTTGTGATGGCTATAAAAATTACTTTATATCGGGTTTCCAAGGATTCGCCAATAATTGCAGCTTTAATGAGAGCTGCAGAGAATGGGAAAGAAGTAATGACTCTTGTTGAACTAAAAGCAAGATTTGATGAAGATAATAATATTCAATGGGCAAAACAACTTGAACAAGCTGGAGTACATGTTGTATATGGAATCATAGGATTTAAAACACATACAAAAATAGCCTTAATAGTAAGAAAAGAAAAAGGACGATTAAGGAATTACTTTCATATTGGAACAGGAAATTATAACTCTAATACTTCAAAGTTTTATACAGATTTAGGATTACTTTCAACTGATCCTGATATTGCATTAGATTTACTTGAATTATTTAACTACTTATCAGGTTTTTCTAAACAAAAAAGTTTTCAAAAGTTATTAGTTTCTCCCTCATCGATGAGAAAAAAATTTATATTTCTGATAAAGAGAGAAATTAAAAATGCAGAGGATGGCAAAAAAGCCGAAATAATTGCAAAAATGAATTCTTTAGTAGACCCAGAAATAATTAAACTTCTTTATTTAGCTTCAGACTCAGGTGTAAAAATTAGCCTTATAATAAGGGGCATTTGTTGCTTATATCCCCAAAGAAAAAATTTAAGTGAAAATATTAAAGTCATAAGCATTATTGGCCATTTTCTTGAACACTCAAGAATTTTTTGGTTTTGTAATAACGGTGATAATGAGATTTTTATTGGGAGCGCAGATTGGATGAGAAGAAATCTTGATAGAAGAATAGAAGCTGTTACTCCGATAGAAGATAATGAATTAAAATCTAAAATATACTCGCTTTTGCAAACCTACATTAAAGATGATTACTTTTCTTGGATAATGAAGGAAGATGGTTCTTATTCAAAATATGAATTAGATTCATCAGATAATCGTTCTCAAATTGACCTCATAGAAAAATAAAAATAATATTGATTTTTACAACATTTAAAAAATTCTTAATATTTTAAATTTTTTTTAATTTTTGTAAAACCCGCTCATATCAATGGATTTTAAGAAATAGGCTTTTAAAAAAAAAATTTGTCTTTAAAATTTCAACGTAAAAGTAGTTTTTATTTCAATTTCAGTGCTAGCTTTTTAAAAAATCCATTATTTAGGAGGCCAGGGTGATGGGGATCCCTCTGGAATCTGCAAAAAGCTCTTCAGATAGTAATTTTGATGAGCCAAGATTACCAAACACTGCGGGCAAGTCTCGCAAATCGAAATCCAGTCTTACGGCAAAACAAAGCCAAAAAAAATCTGGCAGACTCGCTTCAGATTCTATTGGCTATTACTTAAGTAGCATTGGAAGAGTACCTCTTTTGACTCCAGCAGAGGAAATAGAGTTAGCTCATCATGTTCAGAACATGAAAAAATTGCTACAAATTCCTGAAACTGATAGAACGCAACAAAATCTTTATCAAATTAAGATTGGCAAAAGAGCCAGAGATAGAATGATGGCAGCTAATTTAAGGCTTGTTGTTTCCGTTGCAAAAAAATACCAAAACCAAGGGCTTGAATTATTAGATCTTGTCCAGGAAGGAGCTATAGGCCTTGAAAGAGCTGTAGATAAATTTGATCCTGCTATGGGATATAAATTCTCAACTTATGCTTACTGGTGGATTAGGCAAGGAATGACAAGGGCTATTGATAATAGTGCAAGGACAATCCGTTTACCTATACACATAAGTGAAAAACTATCCAAAATGAGAAGAGTCTCTAGAGAACTATCACATAAATTTGGTAGACAACCTACCAGATTGGAAATGGCAACCGAAATGGGAATTGATCAAAAAGATTTAGAAGATTTAATTTCGCAAAGTGCTCCTTGCGCTTCCTTAGATGCTCACGCAAGAGGCGAAGAAGATAGAAGTACTCTTGGTGAACTCATACCAGATCCTAACTGTGAAGAGCCTATGGAAGGCATGGATAGAACCATTCAAAAAGAACATTTGGGAACTTGGCTTTCCCAATTAAATGAAAGAGAACAAAAAATAATGAAGCTTAGATTTGGCTTGGATGGTGAAGAACCATTAACACTGGCAGAAATAGGAAGACAAATTAATGTATCACGAGAAAGAGTAAGGCAACTAGAAGCTAAAGCAATATTAAAACTTAGAGTCATGACAACTCATCAAAAAGCAGCTTAACCAAATTGGTAAAATTTACTGTAATTTTATTATATTTATTTTCAATTTTTGTAATATCAATAGTTTTTGAAAAATATAATGAAAATAGCAGAGAAATCGTCAGAAAAATAATACATATTGGAATAGGACCAATAATACCAATTGCTCAATTTTTAAAAATTAATCAAAACTCTGCTCTAATTTTTACAGGAATTGTTTCATTGATGGTTTTCATCAATTACGCCTATAAATTATTTCCAACAATTGAGGATGTTGAGAGAAAAAGTTATGGAACATTATTTTATTGTCTAAGTTTATTTATTTTGATTTATCTTTTCTGGGATAAAGATCCATATGCATTAATTAGTGGATTTTTCATAATGAGTTTTGGTGATGGATTAGCTGGGTTAATAGGAAAAAGCTTTAACTCAAAGAGTTGGATTTTTTTTAAACAAAAAAAATCTTTATTTGGAACTATGACAATGTTTTTAACAAGTTTGATAGTAGTTTGCTCAATAGGATACACCCAGCAAAATAATTTAAATTTAAATTATTTTGCAATAGCTTTTTTTGCAACTTTGCTCGAACAATTTAGTGTTTTAGGGATAGATAATTTTATTGTTCCAATTTCTTCAGCATTATTTTTTAATTTTTTTATAACTAACTAAGTGAATTGTATAAAATAGCGATTAATTCTTTTGTTGTTTTTATATCTATACATGCATCTGTAATGCTTCTGCCAAACTGGAGATCTTCTTTTTTTAAAAGTTTTTGATTTCCTTCTTTCAAGTGACTTTCAAGCATAACTCCTAAAATATTTTTTTCACCATCACTAATTTGAGAAGCTATGTTTTTTAGAACTTCGGACTGTTTTCGGAAGTCTTTATTGGAATTTCCATGACTACAATCAATCATGACTTTATGGGGAAGATTACATTGTTTCAATTCAGCTGAAATTCTTTTAACGTGATCACTTTCGAAATTTGGGCCTTTTGAACCGCCCCTTAAAACTATATGTCCATCAGGATTTCCTGTAGTATTTACTATAGAAGCCATTCCATTTTCATTTACACCTAAGAAATGATGGGATTTTGAAGCTGACTGCATTGCATTAATAGCAGTAGTAAAAGAACCATCCGTTCCATTTTTAAAGCCTATAGGCATTGATAATCCTGATGCCATTTCCCTATGAGTTTGACTTTCTGTAGTCCGCGCACCTATGGCTGTCCAACTTATTAGATCGGCAATGTATTGAGGAACAATTGGATCTAGTAATTCTGTAGCAGAAGGTATGCCACGAATTGCTAAATATGAAAGCAAACTCCTTGCCCTTCTTAAGCCAGTATTAATATCATAAGAATCATCTAGATGAGGATCATTTATCAATCCCTTCCAGCCAATAGTTGTTCTTGGTTTTTCAAAATATACTCTCATGATTATTTCTAATTTATCTTTATAAATTTCTCGGAAATTTTGAATATATTTTGAATATTCTTTTGCCGCCTCTAGATCATGAATTGAACATGGACCCACAATGACTAAAAGCTTCTGATCATTATGATGTAATATGTTTTGTATCGATCTTCTCGTTTTAGATACTGTATTAGCAGAGGCGTGATCTAAAGGTATGTCATTATGTAATCTGCTTGGGGGTATTAATGGACGTGTTTCAACAACATGTAAATCTGATGTCTTTTCTAAAGCTGAATTATTTGATGATGTCGTCATTGATTAATTAAGAAGTTTGAATATTTAAAAAAGCATTTATGAATACTCTCCTTTTCAATATTAAAAATAACAATAGATTAGGCATTAAACCTTACTAATGAAGAATTTGGAAACATTGCTAAAAGATTATTCAGATCATGTAGCTGAAAGAGCTACCCAGGGTATTCCA
This sequence comes from uncultured Synechococcaceae cyanobacterium, assembly GCA_902537395.1. GTDB lineage: Bacteria > Cyanobacteriota > Cyanobacteriia > PCC-6307 > Cyanobiaceae > Prochlorococcus_A. The sequence goes on along the minus strand of CACBBE010000019.1, from coordinate 7,036 downwards.
CCTTTACCTTTAAATGCTGAGCAAACAAATTGTATTACAAAATTATTAGAACAAGATACCTACGATTCATCTTATTTACTTGATTTACTCATAAATAGAGTACCACCTGGAGTTGATGAGGCTGCTTATGTAAAAGCAAGCTGGCTTACTGCTATTGTTAATTCCGAAAAATATTGCAAGTCAATTAATCCCGAAAAAGCAATTGAAATACTAGGAACAATGATAGGCGGATATAATGTAAATTCTTTGGTTGAAATACTGAAAGGAGAAAATAGTTTGCTTGCTAAAAAAGCTGCAGAAGTTTTAAAAAATATTATTCTTGTTTACGACTCAGCTAATGAAATTTATGAATTATCTCAAAATAATTTTTATGCAAAAGAAGTTGTAAATAGTTGGGCAAATGCAGAATGGTTCAAAAATAAAAAAGTTCTGGAGAAAGAGATTACTTGTTTAGTGTTTAAAGTTGACGGTGAAACAAATACAGATGACTTATCTCCAGCTGTACATGCAACAACACGCCCGGATATTCCGATGCACGCATTAGCTATGTTGGAATTCAAAAAACCAGATGGACTAAAGATTCTTGATAATTTAAAAAAACAAAATTTACCAATAGCTTATGTAGGAGATGTTGTTGGAACAGGAAGTTCTAGAAAATCTGCTATTAATTCACTCATTTGGCATATAGGAGAAGATATTGCTTTTGTTCCAAACAAAAAAACAGGTGGAATAATAATTGGTAGCAAAATTGCCCCAATTTTCTTTAATACTGCACAAGATTCAGGAGCTTTACCAATAGAAGCTGACGTCTCTCAAATGAAAACAGGAGATGTTATTAAAATATATCCCTATAAAGGCATTATTAAAAAAATTGAAAAAGATTCCAATAGTGAAGAATTAATAAGCAAATTCGACTTGTATCCATCAACTCTTACTGATGAGATTCAAGCTGGCGGAAGAATTAATCTTATGATTGGAAGATCTCTTACAGACAAAATTAGAAATAAATTAGATTATAAACCTAGTGCAATATTTACCAGACCACAAAATCCAACCGAAAGTAATGCCGGCTTTACTCAAGCTCAAAAAATAGTAGGCAATGCATGCGGTTTAGATGGAGTAAGGCCAGGAATGACCTGTGAGCCAATTATGACCACAGTTGGTAGTCAAGATACTACTGGGCCAATGACTAGAGATGAACTAAAAGAACTAGCTTGTTTAGGATTTACTGCAGATTTAGTGATGCAAAGTTTTTGTCATACAGCTGCGTATCCTAAACCAGTAGATCTAGTTACCCATAAAGAATTACCTGATTTTATATCTCAAAGAGGTGGAGTAGCTCTTAAGCCTGGAGACGGCATAATTCATAGCTGGCTTAATAGAATGCTTCTCCCAGATACTGTTGGCACAGGCGGAGATAGTCATACTAGATTTCCTCTTGGCATTTCATTTCCTGGAGGCTCGGGCATTGTTGCCTTTGCCGCTGCAATAGGATCAATGCCATTAAATATGCCAGAATCTGTGCTGGTTAAATTTAAGGGAGAATTGTTACCAGGAATAACTCTTAGAGATTTAGTAAATGCAATCCCTCTCTTCGCAATTAAAAAAGGACTCTTAACTGTTGAGAAAGCAAATAAGAAAAATATATTCAACGGGAAAATTATGGAAATTGAGGGATTACCAAACCTAAAACTTGAACAAGCTTTTGAACTTACTGATGCTACTGCAGAACGCTCATGCGCTGGTAGTACCATACTTTTATCCCAAGAAACTGTACAAGAATACTTAAGAAGCAATATTTGCCTGCTAGAAAAAATGATTGAGAGCAATTATGAAGATTCAAAATCAATTTCAAGAAGAATAAGTGATATGAAAAATTGGTTAAAAAAGCCATCATTAATTGAACCAGATTCAAATGCTCAGTATGAAGAAATCATTGAAATTGATTTAGCAAAAGTAACACAACCTATAGTTGCATGCCCAAACGATCCAGATAATGTAAAAGAAATCACTGATGTTGCAAATACAAATATTGACGAAGTTTTTATAGGTTCTTGCATGACAAATATTGGCCATTACAGGGCAGCTGCGAAAGTTCTTGAAGGTGTACAAAATTTAAAAGCTAAATTATGGATTTGTCCACCAACAAAAATGGATGAAGAAACTCTGAAAGCTGAAGGTTACTATAAAATTTTCGAAGATTGTGGTGCAAGGTTAGAGTTACCAGGATGTTCTTTATGTATGGGAAATCAAGCCAGAGTAGATGAAGGTTCCGTAGTATTTTCTACAAGTACAAGAAATTTTGACAATAGACTTGGCAAGAATGCACAAGTCTTTTTAGGCAGCGCTGAATTGGCAGCAGTTTGCGCACTGCTTGGCAAAATACCTGAAGTTGAAGAATATCAGGATATTACTAAAAATAAAATTAATCCATATTCAGATGAACTTTATCGCTATCTTCAATTTGATGAAATACACGATTTCAGCTTGTCAAAGTAATCATGAACTATGTCAAACTTTATAAAAGAAAATATTCACAAAACAAGTAATAATTCTTCTCGTACCATCAAAAAATTATTAAAACAAAGATCTCTAGTCGTTGTATTTTCGCTTTTGTTAACTGGTTTAGGAGCCTCAATTACAAGCATATTTTTTAAAACTGGAATTTACTTTATTAATAATTGGAGATTAGCATTATTAGACCAATTCCCATCTATTGCGGTCTTACCTATTTTTGGAGCACTTGGAGGTGCTATTGCAGGATATCTGATCAAAAATATAGCTCCTGCTGCAAAAGGTTCAGGTGTGAGTCAAATCATGGGGTTCTTAAGGCATAAAAAAGTTCCAATGAATATAAAAGTAGGATTAGTAAAGCTAATATCAGGAATTATTGCTATTGGTAGTGGATTCCCTTTGGGTCCGGAAGGTCCATCAGTTCAAATGGGAGGATCAGTAGCTTGGCAAATGGCTAAGTGGCTCAAAGCTCCTACAGCTTTCAGAAGAGTAATAGTAGCAGCAGGTGGTGGTGCTGGCATAGCTGCAGTATTTAGCGCCCCATTAGGAGGATTTGTCTATGCAATAGAAGAGTTATTAAACTCTGCTAGACCAGTAATTTTGCTACTGGTAGTAATTACAACTTTCATTGCAGATTCATCTGCTGATATTATTCAAGCCTTAGGTTTAGATCCCAAAGCAGGAGGCTTTGATTTTAACCTCGGATTTTTAATCCAAAAAGAATATGACCCATCAGTTTTTTTCTTACCTATAGATTTTATTTACTTAGTTTTACTGGGAGTAATTATTGGTATGTTTGCAGAATTGTACAGCAGATTTGTTTTGTTAATGCAAAATCTTGGGAAAAAGTGGTATAAAAATAAATTTGTTTTAAAAATGAGTATCTGTGGATTTATTTTAGGAAGTATCTATTCTTGTTTACCAAGTACATTTCATAATTTAGATGAATTACAAAAAATAATAGCTGAACAAAATACAAGTATTGGAATTGCTTTATTAGCAGTTTTAGTATTATTTATTACGACAGGTTTAGCTGCAGCATCTGGAGCTCCTGGAGGATTGTTCTATCCAATGCTTACTTTAGGTGGATCAATCGGACTAATAATGGGAAGCTGGGTGGAAATTGCAACAGGACATGCACCCAGTACATACATTTTTGCGGGAATGGGAGCTTTCGTAGCAGGATGTTCACGAACACCAATAACAGCAATGTTTTTAGCTTTTGCATTAACAAAAAATTTATTAATAATGAAACCTGTGTTAATTAGCTGTATTGCCAGTTTCTTGATTGCAAGAGCTTTTAATGAAGAATCAATTTATGAAAGACAAATACAAATAGAATTAGAAGACTAAGAAACTATCTTCAATCAAAAACAGCAGTTTTGCTGTTATAAACAAATACTTGATGATTCAGGTGTAATCTAACTGCTCTTGCTAAAGCTATTCTCTCAATATCTCTTCCTTTTCGAATCAAATCATCAACTTCATCCCTATGACTTACATTAACTGTGCATTGCTCTATTATCGGGCCTTCATCAAGATCTTCAGTGACATAGTGAGCAGTAGCACCGATTAATTTAACACCTCTCTTCCATGCTCGATGATATGGTTGTCCACCTTTAAATGCAGGTAAGAAAGAATGATGAATATTTATTATTGAAGAAAACTTTTTTAAAAAAGAGTCACTCAAAATTTGCATATATTTCGCTAATACAACAAGATCAATTTCATATTCTTTTAGTAAATTTAAAAATTGATCTTCAACAATAGATTTATCAGTTTTAAAGGTATCAATATAGACAAATTTTGCATTAAAGTCATTTGCAATATTTTCAAGATCAGAATGATTTGAAATTATTAAAGGGACTTTCATTTTTAGTTCTCCATTTCTTACTCGCCAAAGTAAATCAATCAAACAATGATTTTGTTTACTCACGAAAATAGCAACATTTGGAATTTCATCAGAATAATTTACGTTAAATTTTCCATTTACTTCATCTGCAATTTTTTCAAATTCTTTATAAATTTCATCTCTATTAAAAAATTCATTGTTATTGTTCCATTCAATTCGACTAAGGAATAATCCCGCATCTTGATCTGTATGATGATCAGAATGTTTTATGTTGCCTCCATAATTTGAAATCCAACTTGTAAGTAAACTTACAAGACCGGGACGATCGGGACAAACAATTTTGAATATAATTGAAGGATGTTCCAAAAATCTTTAACTATTAAGTCAAATAAGCAAGTATATCTAATATATCAATGAAAAGCTTAAAAGAAAATTTTCAAAAAAGACATATAGTTATTATTGGATCAGGGATTATTGGAAAATTTAACGCCTTAGAATTATCAGAATTAGGTTTCCAGGTAACGATAATAGATCCAGCTCAACACCAAAATAGTAGCAATGCAGCTTTAGGCTTACTAATGGGTAATATGTATCAAAAGAGAAAAGGTAGAAGCTGGGATCTCAGGAAACAAAGCAATGAATTATGGCCACAATGGATTACATTCCTACAGAAATTTAATTGTGAATTAAATATCGAAAAACCATTAATACAACTAACTACTGATGAAGAAAAGTTTAAAAAATTAGAGAAATTTGTTTATGAAAATAATGATCAAAACTTGAGAATTTTAGAAAGAGACTCAAAATTAATCAAAAATATAAATAAAGCCTTCCAAGCAAAAAATATAAAAGGAATTATCTCGTTCAAAGATGGAAGAATAAATCCTTTTTCATTACTTCAAACATTAGACAAATATCTAAAACATAAAAAAGTAAATTATTTGCAAAAAGAAATAATAAAAATAAGAAAATTAAACAATCAATGGATTTCTACAACGAGGAATAATGAAAACATCAAATCTGACATGGTTATTTTGTGTAATTCACTCAAAGCGATTGATTTAATAGATAGCCTATCTCAGAAAATCAAATTAAAACCTGTTTTAGGTCAAGCTATAGAAATTGAGATAAATGATGCAAAAGTTGATTTATTATCGCTGCCAAAACAATTTAATATAAATGGTAAAAATATAATTCCAAAATCAATCAATAAGCTAATTATTGGATCAACTGACGAATACAGTACTAAACCAGAAGAAAATACATTCGAAAAACTTACAAATTTTCTAGATAAAAGACCAAATTGGCTGATGAAAGGAAAAATTTCTAAAAAATGGTACGGAATAAGGTCAAGACCAGATGGTGAGCCTTCACCAATAATGAAAAATCTTGAAGATGGACTAATTATATGTACAGGTTTTTATAAGAATGGAATTTTACTAGCTCCGGCTTGTTCTAAATGGGTTGCTAATGAAATTAAAAAATACTTTTACTAATCTTTTGTTTCAGTAAAGTCTGCATCAATTACATCATCTCCCCCCTTTTCGTTGGAATCGCTCTGATCAGAGCCGCCTGTAGCCCCAGGTGATGGTGGCTGATTACCTGGTTGCTGATAAACAGATGATCCAACTGCATAAAGTTCTTGCTGCAGTTCTTCAAGAAGTTTTTTCATTGATTCATAGTCTTCTTTTGAAGTTGCTTCTTTTAAAGCATTACTTTTTTCTTCAACTTTAGTCTTTGCTGCAGTATCAATTTTGTCTCCTAACTCGCCAAGTTGCTTTTCTGTCTGATATACGAGTGTTTCAGCTTGATTTTTTAAATCGATTTTTTCTCTTTTCTCTTTATCTGCAGATGCATTTGATTCGGCATCCTTAACCATTTTTTCTACTTCATTATCAGATAAAGTTGAGGCCCCAGTAATGGAAATACTTTGTTCTTTACCGCTTCCTTTGTCTTTCGCAGTAACACTAAGAATACCATTTGCATCGATATCGAATGTAACTTCAATTTGCGGAACGCCTCTTGGTGCTGAAGGTATACCATCCAATCTAAAAGTTCCTAAGCTTTTGTTATCAGAAGCCATTTCTCTTTCACCTTGTAAAACGTGTATTTCAACATTTGTTTGACCGTCTACAGCAGTTGAATATGTTTCAGATTTCTTCGTGGGTACTGTAGTATTTCGATTTATCATTTTTGTCATTACTCCCCCTAAAGTCTCTACACCTAAAGAAAGTGGAGTAACATCGAGCAACAATATATCTTTAACTTCTCCTGCTAGAACTCCTCCCTGAATAGCAGCTCCAACAGCTACTACTTCATCAGGATTAACAGTTTGATTTGGTTCTTTACCAATTATTTTTTTAACTAAATCTAAAACTGCAGGTATTCTTGATGAACCTCCAACCATAACAACTTCATCAATTTCACTAGTAGAAATTTTTGCATCACTTATTGCTCTCTCAACTGGGGTCTTACACCTATCAATTAAAGAAGCTGCTAATTCCTCAAACTTTGCTCTAGTAAGATTCAAATCCAAATGCTTTGGCCCTTCAGGCGTAGCTGTAATAAAAGGTAAATTTATTTCACTTTGAGTAGCATTTGAGAGCTCTATTTTTGCTTTTTCTGCAGCTTCAGTCAACCTTTGCAAAGCTTGCTTATCTTTTCTGAGAT